>DASYSI010000384.1:0-6737 GCA_036003485.1 Burkholderiales bacterium
AAATACATCCGGTCGGCTTCCGGCTTTCGGTGCTGCGCAACTGGTCGTCGAAGTGGTATGCCAACAGCAGAAATTTCCCCGGCATGCTGCAGGAAGACATCAAGGTGCGCGACTTCCTGAAACAGAAGCTTTCGCATGCGGCGGTCGGCAGGATCATTATCGAACGCCCGGCAAAGAACGCGAAGATCACGATCTATAGCGCGCGTCCGGGTGTGGTGATCGGCAAAAAAGGCGAGGATATCGAATCACTGAAGGCGCAGCTGCAGAATATGCTGCACGTACCGGTGCACATCAATATCGAGGAAATCCGCAAGCCCGAGCTCGACGCGCAACTGATTGCGGATTCGATCGCGCAGCAGTTGCAAAAGCGCATCATGTTCCGCCGCGCAATGAAGCGTGCGATCACCAATGCCATGCGCCTCGGAGCGCAGGGCATCAAGATCATGAGCGCGGGGCGGCTCAACGGCATCGAGATCGCGCGCACCGAATGGTATCGCGAGGGACGCGTGCCGCTGCATACGCTGCGCGCCGATATCGACTACGGCACCTCGGAGGCCAAAACCACCTACGGCGTAATCGGCATCAAAGTTTGGGTATTCAAAGGTGAGGTCATCAGCAAGCACGATCAGGCGCTTGCCGCGCCCGTCGCGGCACCCGAAGTCGCACCAGCACCCGAAGCCGTGCCGGCCGTGCCGAAGAAGAGAAGATCAGGAGTGAAACATGCTGCAGCCAGCTAGACGGAAATACCGCAAGGAGCAGAAGGGCCGCAACAAAGGCGTTGCGACCCGCGGCAGCAAGGTGAGTTTCGGGGAATATGGCCTTAAGGCGATTACGCGCGGCCGCTTGACCGCGCGCCAGATCGAAGCCGCGCGTCGCGCAATGACGCGCCATATCAAGCGTGGCGGCCGCATCTGGATCCGAATTTTTCCGGATAAGCCGATATCGCAGAAACCCGCCGAAGTGCGCATGGGCAACGGCAAGGGCAATCCGGAGTACTGGGTCGCCGAGATCGTGCCAGGCAAGGTGCTATATGAAATGGATGGCATAGACGAGGCGTCAGCGCGCGAAGCGTTTCGCCTGGCAGCCGCGAAACTGCCACTGCTGACGACGTTTGTTCATCGCATGGTTGGAGGTTGAGCTGTGAAAGCGAGTGAATTGAGAGAGAAAAGCCCGGCCGCGTTGCAGCAGGAGTTGAACGATCTGTTGAAAGCCAAGTTCAGCCTGCGCATGCGCGTGGCGACCCAGCAGCTCACCAACAACAGTCAAATCAAAAAGGTGCGGCGCGACATCGCACGCGTGCGCACCCTGCTTAACGAGAAGGCACGCCAGTCATGACAGAAACCACTCCCAACAAGCGCACGCTGACCGGCCGCGTGGTCAGCGACAAGATGAACAAAACGGTGACGGTGCTGGTCGAACGCCGTGTCAAGCATCCGCTTTACGGCAAGATAATTACGCGTTCCAAAAAATATCACGCGCACGACGAAAAGAACGAGTTCAAGGAGGGCGACGTGGTGCTGATCGAAGAAACGCGGCCGATCGCCCGAACGAAGGCTTGGCGGGCGACCCGCCTGATTGAGAAGGCGCGGCCGGTTTAGAAGCAAACTTAAAAAAGGCTTGAAACAGACTGGGTTATACCGTAAAATCCGCGCTCTTTGCTGCGTTATGCCGAAGATTTTATTGGGTTTATCGACATAGCGGGCGCTGACGATCTGACCCGAACGGGTTCCAAGACTGACCGCTGGCACGCTGCCATGCGGATCAAGTTGGAAAAAGTTGCAGCTTTTAATCGAGAACAAAAATGATACAGATGCAATCCATACTGGATGTTGCTGACAACACCGGTGCGCGCGCGGTGATGTGCATCAAGGTGCTGGGCGGCTCCAAACGACGCTACGCCGGCATCGGCGACGTGATCAAAGTCAGCGTCAGGGACGCTGCGCCGCGCGGGCGCGTCAAGAAAGGCGAAATTTACAACGCGGTCGTGGTGCGTACCGCCAAGGGCATACGACGATCCGATGGCTCGATGATCAAGTTCGACAGCAATGCCGCGGTGCTGCTGACGCCGAAGCTGGAACCGATCGGAACCCGCATCTTCGGGCCCGTCACTCGCGAGCTGCGCAGCGAGCGATTCATGAAGATCGTTTCCCTGGCGCCGGAAGTTCTGTAAGAGCCAAAGGTAAATGAGGGTAGATAAGCATGCGCAAGATCAAGAAAGGCGATGACGTGATCGTCATCACGGGCAAGGACAAAGGCAAGCGCGGCACGGTGCTGCGCGTGGTTGACCTTGAGCACGTGCTGGTCGAAGGTGCGAACCGCGTCAAGAAACACCAGCGGCCGAACCCGATGAAAGGCACTACCGGCGGCATCGTCGATAAGGAGATGCCGCTGCACGTTTCAAATGTCGCGATATTCAATCCGGCCACAAAAAAGGCCGACCGCGTTGGCGTCAAGCTTCTCGATGACGGCCGCCGCGTGCGCTGTTACAAATCCAATGGCGAAGTAATCGACGCAACATGAATACGACGGCCCCCAAGGCGGTAAAACCGGGCGCGCCCGCGGCGCGCCTGCAGTCGCATTATCGCGATCACGTGATCAAGCAATTGATGACCCAATTCGGCTATAAAACGGTAATGCAAGTGCCGCGCATCGAGAAAATCACGCTCAACATGGGCGTGGGTGAGGCGGTCAATGACAAGAAAATCATGGACAACGCCGTCGCCGATATGACCAAGATCGCCGGCCAGAAACCGCTCGTCACCAAATCGCGCACTTCGATCGCGACATTCAAGATTCGCACCGGCTATCCGATCGGTTGCAAAGTGACGTTGCGCGGTACGCGCATGTATGAATTCCTGGACCGCCTGGTAACCGTCGCGATCCCGCGCATCCGCGACTTCCGCGGCATTCCAGCAAAGTCATTCGACGGCCGCGGTAATTTCAATTTTGGGATCAAGGAGCAGATTATCTTTCCCGAGATCGAATACGACAAGATCGATGCCCTGCGCGGCATGAATATCACGATTACCACCACCGCCCGCACCAACGACGAAGGCAGAGCGTTGCTGGCGGCATTTAAATTTCCGTTCAGGACCTGACGCCATGTCAAAAATCGCATTGACCAATCGTGATCAGAAGCGGCGCAAAACCGTGAAAAAATTTGCCGCCAAACGCGCAGAGCTGATGGCGATCATCAACAATCAGAAGATGAGCCCAGAAGATCGATACGAGGCGCGGCTCAAGCTGCAAAAGCTGCCGCGTAATGCGAGTCCGGTGCGTCTGCGCAACCGTTGCGCGCTGACCGGTCGTCCGCGCGGGGTGTACCGTAAATTCGGCCTGGGCCGCAGCAAGCTGCGCGATATCGCGATGCGCGGCGAGATTCCCGGTGTGATCAAGGCGAGCTGGTAGGCAGCAGGAGAAACCAAAACCATGAGCATGAGTGATCCGATCGCCGACATGCTGACGCGCATCCGCAATGCGCAGATGTCGGAAAAAATTTCTGTTTCGATCCCCGCGAGCAAGGTCAAGGCCGCGATTGCCAAAGTCCTCAAAGACGAGGGCTATATCGACGATTTTGCGGTGCGCCCGATGGACGGCAAGCCGGTGCTCGAAGTCGGCCTCAAGTATTACGCAGGCCGGCCGGTGATCGAGAAGCTCGAGCGCGTGAGCCGTCCGGGCCTGCGCGTCTATAAGCCGAGCGATGACATCCCGAAAGTCATGAATGGTCTCGGCGTTGCGATCGTTTCAACCTCGAAGGGCGTGATGACCGACCGCAAGGCGCGCGGACTGGGCATCGGCGGCGAGGTGTTATGCATCGTTGCATAACGTTCACGCTGCAAGCGAGGAATAGCGATGTCAAGAATAGGTAATTTTCCGGTCGAATTGCCGACCAACGTCGAAGTCCTGCTGTCGGCTAGCGAGATTTCGGTGAAGGGCCCGCTGGGTACCCTGAAACAGGCTATCTCGGAGCAGATTAAGGTCGAGAAGGTCGAGAACCATCTGGAGGTCAAGGTGGTCAATGGTTCGAACGCTGCCAATGCGATGTCGGGCACGGTGCGCGCGCTGCTCGCCAACATGGTGCGCGGCGTGACGAAGGGCTACGAGAAGAAGCTGCTGTTGGTCGGTGTCGGCTATCGCGCGCAGGCGCAGGGGGACAAATTGAACCTGACGCTCGGTTTTTCGCATCCAGTGGTACACCAGATGCCGCATGGTATCAAAGTCGAAACCCCGACCCAGACCGAGATCGTGATCAAAGGCATAGACAAACAAGTGGTCGGACAGGTCGCTGCCGAAGTGCGCGCGTATCGCAGGCCCGAGCCGTACAAAGGCAAGGGCGTGCGCTACTCCGACGAAACGGTGGTCCTCAAAGAGACCAAGAAGAAGTAGAGGCGAGACATGAAAGACAAAAATCAGGCGCGGTTACGCCGGGCGCGGCAAACCCGCTGCAAAATTTCCGAATTGAAGGCGGTGCGGCTGGCGGTGCACCGTTCGAATGGTCATATTTATGCACAAGTGATCGGTCCGAGCGGCGACAAAGTATTGACCAGCGCTTCGACGCTCGAGCCTGAAGTTCGCAAGAGCGTGAAATACGGCGGCAACATCGAAGCCGCGACCGCAATCGGCAAGCGCATTGCGGAAAAAGCAAAAGCTCTTGGCATCGAAGCGGTTGCGTTTGATCGCGGCGGTTATCGGTATCACGGCCGCGTCAAGGCGCTGGCGGAAGCTGCGCGCGAACACGGACTCAAGTTTTAACAGGACACGATATGGCGAAACTGCAGGCAAACAGGATGTCAGGCGGCGAACAGCGTGGCGACGGTCTGCGCGAGAAGATGATCGCGATCAATCGTGTCACGAAAGTGGTGAAGGGCGGACGCGTGATGGGATTTGCTGCGCTGGTCGTGGTCGGGGACGGCGACGGCAGCGTCGGGATGGGCAAGGGCAAGGCACGCGAAGTGCCGGTCTCGGTTCAGAAAGCGATGGACGAAGCGCGCCGCCGCTTGGTCAAGATCAACCTGAAGAGCGGCACGCTGCATCACGCGGTAATCGGCCGCCACGGCTCATCCAGAGTCTATATGCAGCCGGCATCCGACGGCACGGGCATTATCGCGGGTGGCCCGATGCGCGCGATTTTCGAGGTGATGGGTGTGACAAATGTACTCGCCAAGATTATCGGCTCGACCAATCCGTACAACGTGGTGCGTGCGACGCTCAATGGCCTGCAGGCGATGAATTCGCCGTCCGATATTGCGGCCAAGCGCGGCAAGTCGGTGGAAGAAATCACGGGATAAGTCATGGCTAACGACGATCAATCGCGTAAGACTCTCAAAGTTACGCTGGTCAGAAGCCTGATCGGCACCATGCGCACGCACCGCGCGACGGTGCGCGGTTTGGGCCTGCGCCGAATCAATCACACGGTCGAATTGAGCGATACGCCTGCCACGCGCGGCATGATCAAAAAAATCAGTTACCTCCTGAAGTGCGAGGGCTAAATGCTATTGAACACGATTGGACCGGCAGCAGGCGCGAAACATGCAAAAAAGCGCGTCGGCCGCGGCATCGGCAGCGGCACCGGCAAGACCGCGGGGCTTGGCCACAAAGGTCAGCACGCGCGTGCGGGCGGCTACCACAAGACCGGTTTTGAAGGCGGTCAAATGCCGCTGCAAAGGCGCTTGCCGAAACGCGGATTCGTGTCGCAGACGCGCGACGACACCGCAGAAGTACGGCTGTCGGACCTGAACCGGATCAAAGCCGATGTCATCGATATCCTCGCGCTGAAAGCTGCAGGCGTGGTGCCGATCCATGCGCGATCGGCTAAGGTGATCGTGTCGGGTCAGATCAAGCGTGCAGTCACGCTACAAGGTCTGCTGACGTCAAAGGGCGCGAAAGCCGCGGTTGAAACCGCGGGCGGCACGGTGGAGATGCCCGCTGTTGCGGACGCAGCGTCGGCCAAACAGGGCAAAAAAGTCGCGGCGAGAGCTGAAGCGACGGCCAAAGCTGCGGTGCGGGCCGCTACGACCGCGGCGACCATCGCAGAAGAGAATGCCAAGGCCGAATCCCAAGCCGAAGCCAAAGCAGAAGCCAAGACCAAAGGCAAAGCCAAAGCGGAAGCGAAAGCCGAATCGAAGGAAGCGAGAACTGAAAACAAGGCGACAGCCAAAACCAAACCCGGTAAAGACAAATCCGCCAAACCATCGAAAAAAGGTAAATAAAATTGGCTAACCAGGATTCAATGTTCAGCATGCAGGGAAAAATGGGCGATCTCAAACGTCGCCTGTTGTTCCTGCTGGGCGCATTGATCGTATTTCGTGTCGGCGCCCATATTCCGGTTCCCGGCATTGATCCGGTCGCCCTCGCTGATCTGTTCAAGTCGCAGAAGGGCGGAATTCTGGACATGTTCAACATGTTCTCGGGTGGCGCGTTGTCGCGCTTCACGATATTCGCGCTCGGCATCATGCCCTATATTTCGGCGTCGATCATCATGCAACTGATGACGGTTGCCTCACCGACGCTCGAGGCGCTCAAAAAGGAAGGCGAGTCGGGGCGCCGCAAGATCACTCAGTACACGCGCTACGGCACCGCGGCGCTCGCGATTTTCCAGGGCATGGGCATCGCGATCGCGCTCGAGTCACAGCGCGGCCTCGTGCTCGATCCAGGACTCGCGTTTCGCCTTACGACCATGATTACGCTCGTGACCGGCACCATGTTCCTGATGTGGCTTGGCGAGCAAATCACCGAGC
>DASYSI010000385.1:0-5624 GCA_036003485.1 Burkholderiales bacterium
CGAAGACCCGTCACGCGAGCCCGAGGAATCGATGTGGCGCTGGACGGTGTCGCCCGAAAAAGCGCCGAACCGTCCCCAGTACATCGATCTCGAGTTCCGGCGCGGCGACATCCAGGCAGTCAACGGCAGGAAGCTCACGCCGGCGAAAGTGCTGGAGACCCTCAACAAGCTTGGCGGCAAGCACGGCGTCGGGCGGCTCGACCTGGTCGAGAACCGCTACGTCGGCATGAAATCGCGCGGCTGCTACGAGACGCCTGGTGGCACGATCATGCTGAAAGCACACCGCGCGATCGAGTCGATTACGCTCGACCGCGAAGTCGCGCACCTGAAGGATGACCTGATGCCGCGCTATGCCGCCTTGATCTACAACGGCTACTGGTGGAGTCCCGAGCGCAAGATGCTGCAGACCATGATCGACGCATCGCAGGCGAGCGTCAACGGCCGGGTGCGCCTTAAACTCTACAAAGGCAGCGTGATCGTCGTCGGTCGCGATTCCGACCACGATTCGCTGTTCGATCCGGCGATAGCGACGTTCGAGGACGACCGGGGCGCGTATAACCAGCCGGACGCAGCCGGCTTCATCCGGTTGAACGCGCTCAGGATGCGGATTGCCGCGAACCTGCGCAGGAAACGATAAATGTCGTCATACACTTTGCGCCATAACGCGCTTGCGGCAAAAGTTTTCGGATATGAGACGCCCAAGTTCAAAGAACCTCTGAAGGAGAAACCACATGCCATCGTTCGACATCGTCTCCGAAGTCAATCAGGTCGAGGTGAGAAATGCCGTCGACCAGTGCAACAAGGAGATTACCAACCGCTTCGATTTCAAGGGCTCGGACGCGCGTGTCGAGATCCAGGACAAAGACAAGGATAAGGTCCTGATGGTGTTCGCGGACGATAACTTCAAGCTCGGCCAGGTCAAGGATGTCCTGATCGGCAAGCTCGCGAAGCGCGGTGTCGACGTGCGCGCGCTCGCGCCGGGAACAGTCGAGAAAACCAGCGGCGATACCGTCAGGCAGCCGGTCACGCTGCGTATCGGCGTCGAGCAGGAGCTTGCGAAAAAAATCGTCAAGCTGATCAAGGACAGCAAGTTGAAAGCGCAGGCGAGCATCCAGGGCGATGCGGTGCGCGTGTCGGGTGCGAAGAAGGACAATTTGCAGGAAGTGATCGCACTCGTGCAAAAATCAATCACCGACGTTCCGCTGCAGTACCGGAATTTCCGGGATTAGCAGGCTAGAGACCCTCGATCCAGTGCGCGTAAACCTGGTCGGCGATTCGGTGCAAAGCCTCGAGACGTGCGTCGAGATCGGACTTGATCGCCGCGACGGATTGCACTGCCGGGCTTTTGCTGCGGCCGATTTCGTCCGCGCCGGTGCGGCACCACACTTCGATCATTTCGGAAATCATTTCGATATGGCATTGCATGCCGAGATGTTTGCCGAGCGCGAAGGCCTGATTTTCGCAATTCGCGTTTGACAAGACGCGCTCGGCGCCGGGCGGGATGGTGAACGTCTCGCCATGCCAATGAAACGACATGAACGATTTTGACGCAGCGCCGAACCAGCGCCGCGCCGCCGGCGACTCGAGCACGGCAACTTCGCCCCAGCCGATCTCTTTCACTCCGTTGCGGGAGACAGCACCACCGAGTGCTTTTGACATCAGCTGTCCGCCCAGGCAGTGGCCGAGCACCGGCACGTCAGCGTCGACTGCATCGCGAATCAGCCGCAGCACCGGCGCGATCCAAGGAAGGTCGTCGTTGACGCTCATGGGCCCTCCCATGAAAACCAATCCGGCGAACTCGCGCGGGTCAGTGGGCACCGCCTCACCGGCATCGATTTTAAGCAATCGCCAGGGGATAGCTCGGCGGTCGAGATACGTGGCAAAATAGCCGGCCCCTTCGGTCGGCGCGTGCCTGAAAATAGCAACCTGACTCATCGCAGCGAATGCCATTTTAAATAAATGCGTTTTATCATACCTCGGAGCCTATAACACAGTGAAACGCATTCACGCGCTTACCGCGCGCGGCTACAGACTTCTGGCGAGCGTGCTTTTGCTGTCGACTGCGTGCGTCGCGACCGGCGCTGATGTCAATTTGAACGGCATAATCGGCACTAAAGCGCTCGTTGTGGTCGACGGCGGCAGGCCACGCTGGATCAGCGTCGGCGAAACCTCGCCTGAAGGCGTCAAGCTCGTCAACATTCACGGCGAATCGGCGGTGGTTGAGATGGGCGGCAAACGCGAGACGCTGACGATGGGACAAAGCGCGCGGCTTGCGGGAGGCGGCGCGTCCGCCGCCGTGGGCGTTCGCAGCGTCGTTCTTACCGCGGACAGCCAGGGACACTTTCTCACCACCGCCACGATCAACGGCATCACGGTGCGCGTGCTGATCGACACCGGCGCATCGTTTGTCTCGGTGGGCGGCTCCGAGGCCAGGCGCCTCGGCATTAATTATCTCGCGGGGCAGAGATCATTCTCCTCGACCGCCAATGGCGTAGTGCCAACTTACCGCGTCAAGCTCGATGAAGTCAGGATCGGAGATATCGTCCTCAACAACGTCGACGGCATGGTGCACGTCGGCGACGCGCTGCCGATTGTCCTGCTCGGCATGAGCTTTCTCAATCGCATGGAAATGAAGCGCGACGGCGAGAAGATGGTGCTGACCAAGAGATTTTAGTCGGCTCCTCGCTTTGCTCTCTCAGTCCGGTTTCTCGCTCCGCCCCGCGAGCGACAGCAAATGCCCGAATTTCGTCTGTTTGGTTTCCAGATATTTGCGGTTGGCCTGACGCGGCCTCACTTCGATTGCAACGCGCTCGGTGACGCGAAGACCGTATTCCTCAAGCGAACGTACTTTTTCAGGATTGTTGGTCAGCAACCGCACCTGCCGCACGCCGAGATCGAACAGGATATGCGCACCAGTCTTGAAGTCGCGCATGTCGGCGGCAAATCCGAGCGCGTGGTTGGCTTCGACGGTGTCGTGGCCCTGGTCCTGCAACGCGTACGCGCGAATCTTGTTGAGTAACCCGATGCCGCGACCCTCGTCGAACATGTAAACCACGACGCCGCTACCCGCGCGCTCGATTGCGGTCATCGCGGCCTCGAGCTGCTCGCCGCAGTCACAACGCTCGCTGCCGAAGACATCGCCGGTCAGGCACTGCGAATGCAGCCGCGTCAGCGTCGGCACGTCGGCCTTGATCTCGCCTTTTATGAGCGCGATATAGAGCGTCGTTTCAAGGTCGTCGCTGTACACCATGAGCCGCCAGCTGCCCGATTTGCGCGTCGGCAATACGGTCTCCGACTTACGCCGGATCTGGCGCTCGTGCCTTCGATATTCGATCAAATCGCTGATTTTGAGAATTCTGATTTCATGACGCGCGGCAAATTTCTCGAGATCCGGCATGCGCGCCATGCTGCCATCCGCATTCATGATCTCGCAGATCACGCCGGCGGCTTTCAATCCCGCCATGCGCGCAAGATCGACCGCCGCCTCGGTGTGGCCGCGCCGCGCCAAGACGCCGCCGTCGATCGCGCGCAGCGTCTGCAGGCGGCCGGGACGAATCAGATCGCCGGCGCGCGCATTATCAGCGATCGCAACCGCAATCGTGCGTGCGCGGTCGGCTGCAGACATGCCTGAAGCGACACCTTCGCGCGCATCGATCGGGGTCGCGAACGCGGTGCCGAAACGGGTCGAGTTGCCTTGGTCATCGGCGATCAATGACAAACCCAATTCGCGCATGCGCTGCTCGGTCAGCGCGAGCGAGATCAGTCCGCGCGCGTGGGTTGCCATGAAGTTGATCGAATCCGGTGTCGCGCGCTCGGCCGCGACGAACAGGTCGCCTTCGTTCTCACGGTCTTCGTCGTCGACGAGGATCAGCATGCGCCCCTTGCGCACGTCGGGCAGAACCTGCTCGACGATGGATTCGCTGGTTTTTTTCAACTCGCTCACGTGATGAACCGTCAGGAAATCAGGCGCAGGAACTCCCCGCGCGTGCGCTCCTGCTCGAATTCGCCGGTAAACGCCGAGGTCGTCGCGATCGAGTGCTGTTTCTGGATCCCGCGCATCACCATGCACAAGTGCTGCGCCTCGATCACCACTGCGACGCCGAGCGGCCTCAGCGTTTCCTGGATGCAGTTGCGGATTTCGACGGTGAGCCGCTCCTGCACCTGCAGCCGGCGCGCATAGGCGTCGACTACGCGCGGAATTTTGGACAGCCCGACGATGTAGCCGTTGGGGATATAGGCGACGTGCGCCTTGCCGAAGAACGGCAGTATGTGGTGCTCGCATAGCGAATAAATCTCGATGTCCTTGACGATCACCATCTGCTGATATTCTTCCTTGAACATCGCGGAGCGCAGAATTCCGGCCGGGTCGAGACCGTAGCCATGCGTCAGGAATTGCAACGCCTTGGCGACACGCTCGGGCGTTTTCACCAGCCCTTCGCGTGCGGAATCCTCGCCCAGATCGTGGATTATGTCGCGGTATTTGTCGGCGATGCGCTGCACGGTCGCAGGATTGTACTGGTCTATCTTCGCGTAGCCATCCAGATCCTGTTCGTTCACGCTATCGATTGATACGGGTTTGTCCATGGTGACCCTGGGCATTATCGCGGAACGGATCAGTATACTACTCGGCCAATTTGGCGCGTATCGAGCGGAGGATGCCGTCTTTGTTGAGCCCACAGCTCGCAAGCTGCAGCGCGGGATCGCCGTGATCGACGAAACGGTCGGGCAGTCCGAGCTGCAGCACCGAGGCTTCGATGCGCTGCCGCTGCAACGATTCGAGCACCGCGCTGCCGGCCCCGCCCATCACCACGTTCTCCTCGACTGTCACTAGCAGATCATGGCCCGCTGCCAGCTCCGCCACCAGCGCATCGTCGAGCGGCTTGACAAAGCGCATATTGGCGACCGTGGCGTCAAGCTCTTCCGCCGCCTCGAGCGACGGCTGCACCATGCTGCCGAATGCCAATATCGCAATTTTTTTCGACAGCAGCGCGAGCTTCTTGCCGCTGCGGCGAATTTCGCCCTTGCCGATCGCCAATGCATGCATTTCCTTTTTAACCGCGACGCCGGGTCCGCTGCCACGCGGGTAGCGCACCGCCGCCGGCGTGTTCAACTCCAAAGCGGTATAGAGCATCTGCCTGCACTCGTTCTCGTCCGAAGGCACCATCACTGTCATATTAGGCAGGCAGCGCAGATAGGAAATGTCGAAGCTGCCGTTATGCGTCGCTCCATCGGCGCCGACCAGGCCGGCGCGGTCGAGCGCGAGCACCAGCGGCAGGTTCTGGATCATCACGTCGTGAATCAGCTGATCATAGGCGCGCTGCAGGAAGGTCGAGTAGATCGCAACTACCGGCTTGCAACCCTCGCATGCGAGCCCGGCGGCAAACGTCAGTGCGTGCTGTTCCGCAATGCCGACATCGAAATAGCGGTCGGGATGGAGTTCTGAAAAACGCACCAGCCCCGAGCCTTCGCGCATCGCCGGCGTAATGCCGACTACGCGCGGGTCGCGCTCTGCCATATCGCACAACCAGTCGCCGAAAATCTGCGTGTAGGTCGGCTTGCTCCCCGGCTTGCCGCCGACGATGCCATCGTCCGGCTTGAATTTCGATACGCCGTGATACAGCACC
>DASYSI010000386.1:0-6387 GCA_036003485.1 Burkholderiales bacterium
GATGACCGCGCGACCAGAAACCGATACCGCCATCGAACACGCGAAGGATGGCGTGCAACCGGCGAATTACACGAGCCGCTTTGTGGAAGCGGGCGGATTGCGGCTGCACTACCTCGATTACGGAGCTCCCGGCGGTGCGCCGATGCTTTGTGTGCACGGCGGGGCCGCGCACGCGCACTGGTTTGACTTTGTCGCCCCGTACTTCAAGCCCGACTATCACGTGCACGCCCTCGACCAGCGCGGGCACGGTGACAGCGCGTGGGCGGATCCTCCGGACTATTCATATGAGCGCTACGCGGCAGACCTGGCGGAAGTAGTCGAGAAGCTTGATCTGCGCGACTTTGTTTTGATCGGCCATTCGATGGGCGGTACCGTTACTCTCGTCTACGCCGCTAACTATCCAGGGCGCGTGGGAAAGCTCGTCATTGTCGACTCGACACTGCAAATGACGGAGGACCGTGTTGCCACATTGCGCGAAGTCGGCACGCGGCGCGGCAGCCATTACGCCACGCGCGAGGAATTCGTCGCGCGCTATCGTCTGCGTCCGGCGGGCACGACGGCGGGGACCGGGATTATCCGCCACCTTGCCGGGCAGAGCGGCCGTCAGGTCGCCGACGGCAGTTGGCAGCACAAGTTCGATCGCAATGTGTACGCCACGCGCGAAGCGGTTGACGGCTTGCCGTGCTGGAATCGCATTCAGATTCCGGCGCTCCTGGTCAAAGGCGACCGCAGCCAGCGTATCACCCCGCACGTTTTCGCCGAAGTGCAGGCACGCTGTCCGCAGGTCGAGCTCGCTGAAGTTTCCAACAGCGATCATCATGTGACGCTCGACAATCCTTCCGGATTCGCGCACGCGGTGAAAGCGTTTCTGGCGAGGCACAGCCAGAAGCTCACTTGAAGACTCTACGACTTGCCCGCCGATCACACCTTGAGCGATTCGTTCATCGCTTTGAGGAGCGACTCCGGCTCATGCGCGCCCGATACCGCGGTGCGCTGATTGAAGATAAAGAACGGCACGCCGCTAACGCCGGCCCTGCGGGCAGCGATGTCGCTGCGCAGCACCGCGTCGCGATCGACGTCCGACGCGAGATAAGCGGCAAGCGGCCCGCGCTCTAGACCCGCGCGTTCGCCGATGTCGGCGAGCACAGTTTTGTCAGTGAGAACAGCGCCCTCGAGAAAGTAGGCGCGGAAAAGGCTTTCAGCGATTTCGTCTTCGCGTCCCTGTTGCGCGCCGTAAATCATCAGCCGGTGCGCATTCACCGTGTTCGGCTGTACCGTGATGGCGTCGAAGGCGAAGTCGATGCCGACCTCCTTGCCGACGTTCGCGACGCGCGAATAGTTGCGCGCGCCGCCGGGGCCGAACTTGCGCTCGACGTATTCCTTGCGCGAGATTCCTTCTTCGGGCAGGTCCGGGTTGAGTTGAAACGGCAGCCAGCGCACGGCCGGCTTCTGCGCATCGGGCGCCTGCGCCTGGTACATCCGCAGCGCGGACTCCAGACGGCGCTTCCCGATGAAGCACCAGGGTCAGACGATATCTGAAAAGATCTCGATGGTGAAGTCGGATTGGGAGCTCATTCGCGTTCCTCGCTGTTTATGACGCTGTCAGTTTATCCGCGCGCGCCGCAAAAGGGAATTGATGCGGTGCTATCCATCGTCGTAAGCGGCGCGATGTGTACCGGTCTTGATCTATACTTGACCGGATTGATCACCGCGGGCGATGTCCCTGATACATTTTGCACACGGCAGCCGTCGCATCCATCAACAACGGAGAGCCTCATGAAAACCCACATTTCCAGCAAGTCTGTTGCTGCGCTCGTTCTGGCCGCGGCGATTGGATCTGCGAACGCTCAGCAGATTCACGAGATCCATCCGACGCCGGCAACCGTGCATTACGGCTACTTCGATGCGTCGCTCAAGCCGGCACTGACGATAGACTCGGGCGACATCGTGCGGCTGTGGACGGCGACCGGCAACCCGAAATATTTCGAGGAGCTCGGGGTACCGAAAGAGAAAATCCCGGCCGAGCTCTTCACTGCCTTCGAGGGCGTGAAGGATTCCGCGCGCGGTGACCAGACGCTCGACGGTCCGATCTACGTGCGCGGCGCGGAGATCGGTGACACCATCGAAGTGAAGATCCGGTCGATAGAGCTGTGGCTGCCGATTGCTGCGATGAGTTTCCGCGCGGGTCGCGGGTCGATACCTGAAGAATTTCCCTATTCGCGGGATAAAGTGCTGTGGATAGATCTTGACAGGAAAACCGTAGACTTTGCACCCGGCGTGGTAATCCCGGCGAAACCTTTCTGGGGCGACATCGGGGTTGCGCCGCCGCCTTCGATGGGGCGCATCAACGCCAGTATCCCGGGCGTGCATGGCGGCAACATGGACAATCACGATCTGCAGCCGGGCACGAGTTTGTTCCTTCCCGTTCATGCGCGCGGCGCACTGCTGTCGATCGCCGATGGCCACGCGGCACAGGGCAACGGTGAAGTCGGCCAGTCTGCCATCGAGACGTCGCTCAAGGGCGAAATCCAGGTGATTCTGCATAAGGGGATGAAGACCCGCTGGCCGAGGGCGGAAACACCGACCCACTATATGGCGATAGGCCTCGATCCCGATCTGAACCTCGCGGCCAAGATGGCGATCCGCGAAATGCTGATTTTCCTTACCGAGACCAAAGGACTTTCGCGTGATGACGCTTATATGCTGATGAGCGCGACGATGGATCTGCACGTGACTCAGGTCGTCGACGTCACCAAGGGCGTGCATGCGATGATCCCGAAAGCGATCTTCCGGAAGTAGCGATCTCGGTCGCATCAATCAGACCGGGCGCGGGTCCGATCGAACAAACCAGCACAACGAGAGATTTTCGGTCGAGGGAAACACCTGTCGTGAGCGCTGACGTCAAGCGATACGGGACGCGTAGGCAGGCGATGCGCCGCGGTGCGGCGTCTTGAACGCGACATCGAAAGTCTCGGCGTTCGCGCCATTCCAGCTTCGCAGTTTCCGCTTGCAGTGGCCCGCCGATCTGGCGACTTCGTGGGCCTTCGAGATGGAGACGCTGATCCTCGGCTGGTACGTGCTCGTCGAAACCGGTTCGGTGCTGATGCTCACTGTGTTTGCATCGCTGCAGTACATCGGAACGTTGTTTGCGCCAATGTTCGGCGTGATGGGCGACCGGATCGGCCATCGCAACGTGTTGTGCGCGATGCGCGCCATTTACGCGACGCTTGCAACAGCCGTGATGACTTTCGCTTACACGGGCGTGCTGACGCCCGTGCACGTGCTCGTCATTGCAGCGCTGATGGGATTGGTGCGCCCCTCGGACATCGGAGTGCGTGCCACGCTGATCGGCGAAACGATACCGGCCGCCCAGTTGATGGGTGCAATGAGCATTCAACGCACCACTCAGGATTCCGCCCGAATCGCCGGCGCTCTCACGGGCGCTGGACTGGTTGCGATGTTGGGCATGGGGCCCGCCTATACGGTGGTTGCAAGCTTCTACGCGATCAGCTTCGTGCTGACCCTCAAAGCGGGCCGCGCGCATGCCGCACTCCTGCGAGGCGCAGATGCGGTGCGCGTGGTCGCGCGGTTCAGCGACACATCCGCGCAACACCTGTTGGGTGCGGCGGCGAAGACAAGCGCCGTGCAAACCACCGCGTCAGCCGGCGAAGTGCCGACGCGCGCCTCGCCATGGCGCGATCTTAAAGCGGGGCTTCACTACGTCTGGACCACGCCGCATCTGCTGGCGATGATTTGTCTCGCTTTCCTGATCAACCTCACCGCGTTTCCGCTGCTCAACGGTTTGCAGCCGTACGTCGCGAGGGAGATTTATCGAACCGATCAGACGGGACTCGGCTACATCGTCGCGAGTGCGGCCTTCGGTGCGCTGCTAGGCTCGATTGCGCTGAGCAGGTACGGCGGCGCCATCCGCGCGGGGCGCATGATGATCGTCGCGTGTGCGGTATGGTACGCGCTGCTGCTGGTGTTTGCGCATCTGCAACATCCTGGCGCCGGCATTCCGGTTCTGATGCTCGCGGGCTTTGCGCAAAGCCTGAGCCAGATTCCGATGGCGGCGATGTTGCTGACTACCACGGAAGTCAGGTTTCGCGGCCGCGTTATGGGAATACGAATGCTCGCGATTTACGGTCTGCCGGTGGGACTGCTGATCTCTGGACCGTTGATCGACCACTTCGGCTATCCCGTAACCGCGACGCTTTATTGCGGAGTTGGACTTGCGTTTACGGCTTTGATTGCGGTGCGGTGGCGCGCGCATCTGTGGCGGGTTGCGGCGCCGGCCAATACGCGATGAACGCGGCAGGGCATGATCGAGTCGTGCAGGCAGCGACAAAGCATAGTTTCGGGGTTAGAATTATTTACAGGAGACAGCGCCTGTGTGTGGCCGGCGCTGCGATTCTGCGAGTCGGACAGCCTCCACGCCGCACGCTTACCACAGGGGGAAATAAAATGGCACGCCTGAATATCAACGGTAAGTCTTACGATATCGACGCCGACCCTTCAACGCCTTTGTTATGGGCAATTCGCGAGCAGGCCGGTCTTACTGGCACCAAATACGGCTGTGGCATCGCGCAATGCGGCGCGTGCACGGTGCACCTGGATGGCGCGCCGGTGCGTTCGTGCACCTTGCCCCTAAGTGCCGCGGAAGGCAAGAAGATCACCACGATCGAGGGCCTCGCGGTAAACGGCGTCCTGACCAAAGTGCAGAAGGCCTGGCTCGAGCACGAAGTTCCGCAGTGCGGCTATTGCCAGTCGGGCATGATCATGGCGGCGGCCGCGCTTCTGAACAGCAAGCCCAAGCCGACTGACGCGGACATCGACGCCGCGATCACCAACATCTGCCGCTGCGGCACCTTTCAACAAGTGCGCGCTGCAATCCACGCTGCCGCCAACGCATAAGGGAGGAAACGCCATGATCATCGACACGCCAAAGATTAGCCGCCGTTCCTTCATCATCGGTTCCGCCGCAATCGGCAGCGGACTCGCGCTCGGCATGAATATTCCGTTCGGCCCGCGCGTCGCGCGCGCCGCAGACGGCTCGCCCGAAGTCACCGCATGGGTCGTCATCCGACCCGACGATACCGTCGTCATCCGCATCGCGCGCTCCGAGATGGGGCAGGGCACCCTGACCGGTCTCGCGCAAATGTGCGCCGAGGAACTTGAATGCGACTGGTCGAAAGTCACGACCGAATATCCGACGCCTGGCCAAAGCGTCGCGCGCAAACGCGCGTGGGGAGATTTTTCCACGGGCGGCAGCCGCGGCATCCGCGAGTCGCACGAGTACGTGCGCAAAGGCGGCGCCACGGCACGCGTGATGCTGGTTCAGGCCGCAGCTGACGCATGGAAGGTGCCAGCTGCGGAGTGCAGCGTCGCCAACAGCGTGATTACGCATGGTCCCTCCGGGCGCAAGACCACCTTCGGCAAGGTCGCGGAAGCCGCTTCGAGGATTACTCCGCCGAAGGATGTGCCGCTCAAAGACCCGAAGACCTGGAAGCTGATCGGCAAGCCCATCAAACGCCTCGACACCACGGACAAGCTGACCGGCAAGCAGATCTACGGCGCCGACTTGAAGCTGCCCGGGATGCTTAACGCCACCATCAAGGAATGTCCGGTGTTCGGCGGCAAGGTGAAGAGCTTCGATGCCGCCAAAGTCGCGGGGATGAAGGGCGTAAAAAAAGTCGTGCAGGTTGGCGATACCGCGGTCGCGGTTATCGCCGATACCTGGTGGCAGGCGAAGACCGCGCTCGACGCATTGCCGATTGTCTGGGATGAAGGCGAAAACGCCAAGGTCTCGAGCGCTTCGATTGCCGACTTGCTGAAAGCCGGTCTCGATGCCGATCAGGCCTTTGTCGGGAATCAGAACGGCGACGCGAAAACCGCAATCGCCGGCGCGGCGAAAAGGGTCGAAGCTGTCTACGCCTATCCGTATCAGAACCACGCGGCGATGGAGCCGATGAACGCCACTGCGCGCTATACCGCTGACAAGTGCGAAGTCTGGTGCGGCACGCAGAACGGCGAGGCCGCGTTTGCGGCGACCCTCACCGCCTCGGGTCTGCCGGCCGACAAATGCGAGGTCTATAAGCTGCTCCTCGGCGGTGGATTCGGACGGCGCGGCGCATTCCACGATTACGTCAGGCAGGCAGTGCTCGTCGCCAAGCAGATGCCCGGCGTGCCGGTGAAGCTGCTATGGACGCGCGAGGAAGACATGACGCAGGGCCGTTATCACCCCGTCACGCAATGCAAGCTCGTCGGCGGCTTCGATGCCGGTAACACTCTCACCGGCCTGCACATGCGCATTTCGGGGCAATCGATACTCACCGCAGTGCGCCCGGAAGCGTTGAAGGACGGCGCTGATCCGGCTACGTTTCAGGG
>DASYSI010000387.1:0-2545 GCA_036003485.1 Burkholderiales bacterium
GGCGAGGTGAGCCGCATTTCGCCCGAGGCACCCGTTGCAGTCGTGAAATTCGGGCGCAGCGACGAGCGCCCGGGCGGCGCGGCTAACGTTGCACGCAACGCCGCCGCGCTGGGCGCGCATGTGACCCTGCTGTCCGTGGTGGGTCGTGATGAGGCGGGACGCAAGTTGCATGCGCTGCTGCGCAAAGAAAATATCACGACCCGCCTGCACCATGACCGCTCGATCGATACCACGGTCAAGCTGCGCGTGATCGGCCCGCGCCAGCATCAGCTTCTGCGAATCGATTTCGAAACCGAGCCGAGTCATGAGATCCTGCGTTCCAAGCTCGCCGATTACGCGAAGCTCGTCGCCGGCTGCGATGCAGTGATCCTGTCTGACTATGGCAAGGGCGGGCTTGCTCATATCGCGCGCATGATCGGCCTCGCGCGCCGGCATCGCAAGCCGGTGCTGATCGATCCCAAGGGCAACGATTTTGCGCGTTACCGGGGCGCGACTCTGATCACTCCGAACCTCACTGAGTTTCGTGATGTTGCGGGAGGCTGGAAGAGCGAGCGCGAATTTACCGAGCGCGCGCAGCGTCTGCGGCGTAAGCTCAGGGTCGATTCGCTGTTAGTCACGCGCGGCGGCGATGGTATGACGTTGTTCGAGCGCGGCGGGCGTTTGCATGTTCCGGCGCAGGACCGCGAAGTTTCCGACGTGAGCGGCGCCGGCGATACGGTAATCGCAACACTCGCGGCAATGCTGGCCGCGGGCAGCGATCTGCCTGACGCGGTGCGCGCGGCCAATCGTGCCGCCGGCATCGTCGTCGGTAAATTCGGCACCGCGGTAGTACACCCTCACGAGCTATTTGCGGCGCAAGATTAGAGGAGCCTCATGTATATCGTGGTTACCGGCGCCGCCGGATTTATCGGATCGAATCTCGTCAAGGCATTGTGTGAACGTGGCGAATACGAGGTGCTCGCGGTTGACGATTTGACTCAGGGCGACAAGTTTGCCAACCTCGTCGATTGTGACATCGCGGATTATCTCGATAAGGACGACTTTCTGCGTGAACTCGGCGACGGCGCATTCGACGGTGCGATCGCGGCGATATCGCATCAGGGCGCATGCTCGGATACGACGGAAACCGACGGCCGCTATATGGTGCAGAACAATTATCATTATTCTCGCATGCTGCTCGAATATTGCACCGACGAGGAAATTCCGTATATTTATGCGTCATCGGCGGCGGTCTACGGCGCGCGGCTCGAATTCCGCGAGGATCCGGCGTGTGAGGCGCCGCTGAACGTCTACGGCTATTCCAAATTCCTGTTCGATCAGTACCTGCGCCGTAACTGGACGGAACGCACTGCGCAAGTGGTCGGACTGCGATATTTCAACGTTTACGGCGAGCGCGAGCAGCACAAAGGGCGCATGGCGTCCGTCGCTTTCCATTTCTTCAACCAATTCCGCGCGCACGGGAAGGTCCGGCTGTTCGAGGGCAGCGGCGGCTACGGCAACGGCGAGCAGCGGCGCGATTTCATTTCGGTCATCGATGCGGTCAGCGTCAACCTGTTTTTTCTCGATCATCCCGGAAAGTCCGGGATTTTCAACGTCGGGACCGGCGCTGCACAGAGCTTCAACGAAGTTGCAGTGGCGGCGGTAAACGCGTGTCGCAATCAGAATAATGAGAATGCGCTTGAGCTATCCGAGATGCAACGCCAGGGATTGATCGAATACATTCCGATTCCCGCCGAGCTCAAAGGCAAGTACCAGAGCTACACGCAGGCAGATATCCGTGCGCTGCGCGGCGCCGGCTACGACGCGTCATTCCTGGCGGTGGAGCAAGGCGTAGCGCGTTACGTCGAAAAACTTTCGGCGCACGCGATGGTTTGACCGGGCTTAGCCATGCACAAGACACTCGAAGATTTCATCGGCAATACCCCGCTCGCCAGGCTGCAACGCGTATCGGGCGCCGCTGCCGAAAATAATAATAACGCCATTCTTGCCAAGCTCGAGGGCAACAATCCGGCGGGATCGGTCAAGGACCGTCCTGCACTGTCGATGATCAAGCGCGCCCAGCAGCGCGGCGACATTAAACCGGGTGATACATTGATCGAGCCGACCAGCGGTAACACCGGCATCGCGCTCGCGATGGCGGCGGCAACAATGGGCTACCGGATGGTGCTGGTGATGCCCGAGCACCTTTCGGTTGAGCGCCGGCAAACGATGGCGGCTTTTGGCGCGGAGATTGTGCTGACGCCTCAGGGTGGAGGCATGGAAATGGCGCGCGACGTCGCCGAGCAAATGCGCGATGCAGGCAAAGGCGTGATCCTCGATCAGTTCGCCAACCCGGACAACCCGCTCTCGCACTACGAAGGCACCGGTCCTGAAATCTGGCGCGACACCGGCGGCAAAATTACGCATTTCGTTTCCAGCATGGGTACCACCGGAACTATCATGGGTGTATCGCGTTATCTCAAAGAAATGAATCCATCGATTCAGATTGTCGGTTGCCAGCCGGCCGATGGTTCGCAGATACCGGGTATTCGCAAATGGCCGGCGG
>DASYSI010000388.1:0-15346 GCA_036003485.1 Burkholderiales bacterium
TCGTCAAAGCCGGTTGCATCAACTTTCACATACGCGGTGTGCTCGCCCGCGGACAGTCGCACTTCGCGCACACCGGGCTGTGCTTCGATGCGCTGCATCAGCGCGCGCGCCTGTTCGCTATCGAGCGCCGGAATCGTAAAAGCCCGGGTTAGAACCGGGCGAGGAGCATGCATGCCGAAGGCAAGCAGAAGCCACGCGGCGAGCAGCATCGAATCGAAGACGAATACTCCGCGCGCGCCGAATTGCTGATACAGGAATCCGCCGCTCGCCGCGCCGAGGAAAGTACCTAGGAACTGGATGCTGCTGTAGATGCCGAGCGCCGTGCCTTTGGCGCCGCGCGGCGCGAGCCTGGAGGTCAGAGACGGCAGCATCGCCTCGAGCACGTTGAAGGCGGTAAAGAAAATCAGCAAAAACACGACAATTTTTGCGCTGCTGTCGAGCAGCCACGGCATTGCCAGTTGTCCCAGCAGGAGCACGGCGATCGCGCCGACGAACACCGTTTTAACGTGGCCGCGCCGCTCCGCGATCAGGATCGCCGGCAGCATCAGGGCGAATGATCCCAGCATCACCGGCAGGTACACCTGCCAGTGGCGGTCAACCGCGAGTCCGGTGTTGCGCAGCGATAACGGCACGACGATAAAGAGCGCCATCAAGACCGCATGCAGCGCGAGTATTCCGAAGTTAAGGCGCGCGAGCTGCGGATCGCACCACACGCGCGCGAAACCGGGACCCGCGGGTGCTGCGATGCGCGATTCCTCGGGCACGTCAGGGATGACGGCGTAGACCACGGCCACAGCGAGCAGCGACAGCACTCCAGTCAGCGCGAATATTCCCGGCACGCCGATCACGTGATTAAGCCATGGGCTTACCACCAGAGACAGCGCGAACGTGAGTCCGATCGTCGAGCCTATCATCGCCATCGCTTTGGTGCGGTGCTCTTCGCGCGTGAGATCCGCGGTCATCGCAATCACTGCCGCCGAGATCGCACCCGCGCCCTGCACGACGCGTCCCAAAATGACTCCATAAATACTGTCGGCGGATGCGGCGACGAAACTGCCGAGCGCAAATATCGCCAGTCCGCAGTAGATGACCGGCTTGCGGCCGTAACGGTCCGACAGCCAGCCGAATGGGATTTGCAGTATTGCCTGCGTCAATCCATAAGCACCGATCGCGATGCCGACGAACGTCAGGTTATCGCCGCCGCGGAGCTGTTCGGCATAGATCGCGAACACCGGCAGAATCACGAACATCCCGAGCATGCGCAGCCCGAAAATGCCCGCAAGACCGACGCTCGCGCGCAATTCTGCTGCGTTCATACCGTCACGGGGTGGCATAGTGAAAAACGGCTTAGGGAGAGGCGCAAAAGTCCGGTATATTAGCAGGTTTAGCTTGAGGATCGTTCGTCTTGACCATCCAACCGAGTAGCGTCATTCGGCTGCAAACATCTACTCCAGATCCCGTCGCGCGCGGCGTCGAGTTAATCCGCATCCGCGGCGCCCGCACGCATAACCTGAAGAACATCAGCCTCGATCTGCCGCGCAACCGGCTGATCGTGATAACCGGGCTCTCCGGTTCGGGCAAGTCGTCGCTCGCATTCGACACGCTTTACGCCGAGGGCCAGCGACGCTACGTCGAATCGTTGTCCGCGTACGCGCGCCAATTCCTGCAGTTGATGGAAAAACCCGACGTCGACCTGATCGAAGGCCTGTCACCGGCGATTTCGATCGAGCAAAAGGCGACCAGCCATAACCCGCGCTCGACGGTGGGCACTATCACCGAGATTCATGACTACCTGCGTCTCTTGTTCGCACGCGTCGGCGATCCGCACTGCCCTGATCACAACATCGTGCTGCAAGCGCAAAGCGTATCGCAAATGGTCGATCATGCGCTGCAGCTGCCTGCCGATACGAAGCTGATGATCCTGTCGCCGCTGATTGTCGGGCGCAAAGGCGAGCAGGTCGATCTCTTCGACGAGTTGCGCGCACAGGGCTTCGTGCGCGTTCGCATCGACGGCAAGGTACACGAAATCGACGATCTGCCGAAACTGAAGAAGAACGTCAAGCACACGGTCGAAGTGGTTGTCGACCGGCTCAAGGTTCGTCCCGAGTTGAAGCAGCGGCTCGCCGAATCGTTTGAGACTGCGTTGCGACATTCCGACGGGCGCGCGCTCGCGGTCGAAATGGACAGCGGCAGCGAACACTTGTTTTCTGCCAAGTTCGCGTGTCCGATCTGCAGCTATTCGCTGCCCGAGCTCGAGCCGCGGCTGTTTTCATTCAATAACCCGATGGGTGCGTGCCCACGCTGCGACGGCCTCGGCAGCATTAGTTTTTTTGACCCCAAACGCGTTGTCGCCTATCCGCACTTGTCGCTTGGCTCGGGAGCGATCCGCGGTTGGGACCGCCGCAACCATTTTTACTTCCAGATGTTGCAAGGTCTCGCGCAGCATTACGGCTTCGATCTCGAGACTCCGTTCGAAAGTCTGCCGCAAGCGGTACAGGATGCCGTGCTGACGGGCTCCGGACGCGACAAAATCAAATTCAATTATGTCGGCGAGCGCGGCAACAAACACCAGCGCGAGCACACTTTCGAAGGCATCATCCCCAACCTCGAGCGCCGCTACCGCGAAACTGATTCGATGGTGGTGCGCGAGGAGCTCGCGAAATACCTGAATACCCAGCCCTGCCCCGAGTGCGGCGGCACGCGGCTGCGGCGTGAAGCGCGCAACGTGCGCGTCGCCGGCCGGACAATATTCGAAATCAGCGCGCTGCCGCTCAAGCTCGCAGCGCAGTTTTTTGAATCCATAGCGCTGACCGGCACCAAGCTTACTATCGCCGAGAAAATCATCGCCGAGATCATCAACCGGATCACGTTTCTCAATAACGTCGGCCTGGAATATCTGTCACTGGACCGCTCGGCCGACACGCTCTCGGGTGGCGAAGCGCAGCGCATTCGCCTGGCGAGCCAGATCGGCTCCGGTTTGACCGGCGTCATGTATGTACTGGACGAGCCGTCGATCGGGTTGCACCAGCGCGACAACGCGCGCCTGCTCGATACGCTTAAGCGCCTGCGCGATATCGGCAACACCGTCATCGTAGTCGAGCATGACCGCGAGGCGATCGAGTCCGCCGATCACGTCGTCGACGTTGGAATCGGCGCGGGCGTGCACGGCGGACGTATCATCGCGCAGGGCGCGCCAGCCGACATCAAGCAAAGCGCCGAATCACTGACTGGGCAGTACCTCACCGGACGCCGGCGCATCGAAGTTCCCGGCTTGCGGCATATGCCCGACGCCAAGCGTATGCTTGAAATCAAAGGCGCGCGCGGCAACAATCTGAAAGGCGTCAGCGTAAAGCTTCCGGTCGGGCTGCTCATCTGCATCACGGGCGTTTCGGGCTCGGGCAAGTCGACGCTGATCAACGACACGCTGTACAACGCCGCGGCGCGCCATCTGTATGGCAGCACTGCCGAACCCGCGTCGCACGAGGCAATCGATGGGCTGGAGCATTTCGACAAAGTCGTTAACGTCGACCAGAGCCCGATCGGGCGCACGCCGCGTTCCAACCCCGCTACCTACACCGGACTGTTTACGCCGATCCGTGAATTATTTGCCGGCGTGCCGATGGCGCGCGAACGCGGCTATGGACCGGGACGCTTCTCGTTCAACGTCAAAGGCGGCCGTTGTGAAGCGTGTCAGGGCGACGGCGTGCTGAAAGTTGAAATGCACTTTCTGCCCGATATTTATGTAGCGTGCGACGTTTGTCACGGCAGGCGTTATAACCGCGAAACGCTCGAAGTTCAGTACAAAGGCAGAAACATCAACGAAGTGCTTGCGATGACGGTCGAACACAGCGCGGAATTTTTTGGTACGGTACCGATCGTTGCACGCAAGCTGCATACGCTGCTCGACGTGGGCTTGGGTTACATCACGCTTGGCCAGAGCGCGACCACGCTCTCCGGCGGCGAAGCGCAGCGCGTCAAGCTGGCGCTCGAATTGTCCAAGCGCGATACCGGCCGCACCCTTTATATACTCGACGAGCCGACCACCGGTTTGCACTTCCATGACATCGACCTGCTGCTGCGCGTACTGCACCGCCTGCGCGACCACGGCAACACGGTGATCGTGATCGAACACAACCTCGATGTGATCAAAACCGCCGATTGGATCGTAGATCTCGGCCCAGAAGGCGGCGACGGCGGCGGATGCGTTCTCGCCGAAGGTCCCCCCGAAGACATCGCGCACACCAAGGCAAGCTATACGGGCAGGTATTTGCAAAACGTGATTGGATAAAGCAGTGAATGAGCCTCGCGAGTTGCTGCTCGGGAGCTTCCACGCCGCAGTCGCGGCCGCCGATCCCTTGCGCATCGTTCCGCAACATCTGCCACAGCCGCCGCGAGGCTGTACGCTGGTGGTCGGCGCTGGCAAGGCAGCCGCGTCGATGGCGCTTGCGGTGGAGCAGCACTGGGCCGCCGATGCGCCGCTCGCAGGCACCGTGATCACACGCTATGCGCATGGCTTGCTGACCAACCGCATCAGCGTAGTCGAAGCCGGTCACCCGGTGCCCGATGAAGCGGGCGAGGCCGCGACAAAAAGAATTTTCGACAGCGTCAAGCGGCTTACCAAGGACGATCTGCTGCTCGTACTGATTTCGGGCGGCGGCTCGAGCCTGCTGAGCCTCCCGGTCGAAACAATTTCCATGGCCGATCTCAAGGCGGTTACGCAGGAACTGCTGCGCTGCGGCGCAACGATTCAGGAAATCAACGCAGTACGTAAACATCTGTCGCAGATACAAGGCGGGCGGCTCGCGGCGGCATGCAAGGCGAAAATACTCGCGCTCCTGATTTCCGATGTGACCGGTGATGATCCAACGCACATCGCCTCGGGGCCGTGCGCGCCTGATCCAACGACCTTCCAGGATGCTTTGGATATCCTCAAGCATTACGCATGCAAGATTCCGGCTGCAGTGAAGGAAACGCTCTCGCGCGGCAGTCGCGGTGAGCTCCCCGAAACACCCAAGCCCGGCGACAAGATCTTCGCGCATACCGAGAACCGGGTGATCGCGAACGCGCAGCAGGCGTTGCAGAGCGCGGCGAGGTTTTTCGAAGCTAACGGCGTGCGCGCGGCGATACTCGGCGACAGCGTAACAGGCGAAGCGCGCGAAGTTGCCAAGGTCTATGGCGCGCTCGCGCGCCAGGTCAGAACGCATGGCGAGCCCTGGCAAGCGCCAGTCGCATTGATCTCAGGCGGTGAATGCACGGTCACCGTAAAAGGCGACGGCCGCGGCGGGCGCTGCGCCGAATTCTTGCTGTCGCTGGTAAATGACCTTCAGGGTGCGCCGGGAATACATGCACTCGCGTGTGACACCGACGGCATCGACGGTTCGGAGGACAACGCAGGGGCAATCATGACGCCTACTTCATACGCGCGCGCCGCGAAGCTCGGATTACGCGCCGACAAGCTTCTCGAAAATAACGACGGCTACGGCTTCTTCTCGGCGCTTAACGATTTGGTCATCACCGGGCCGACACGCACCAACGTCAACGATTACCGTGCAGTCCTCGTGACGACTATTTCCGGGTCGACTCACGATTCTTAGCGTTTTTCCGCACGCGCGTCCGATTAACCGACTACCCAGGACATTTCGGGGTCGCCTTACAACGACACCGCATTACAAATTGTTACTTTTTTATCGGAATTTTCCTGCCCCGGAACAGGTTTATCGCAGTACACTATTAATATGCTCAAGCTGCACGTGGGCACGATGACCGCGACGAGGCGCTCCGGGAGCGAAACGAGTAGGAATTTATTGGGTAATTCGGTGTCGTAAAGATACGGATTCGAGTTTTTCCGAACGGAGAAATGACCATGAGATCAATGAAACTGGCGTTGCTGGTATTATTGGCGTGCGTGGGTACGCTCGCTGCTGAAACGGCGTCCGCGCACGGCCCTCGAGTTCACTTTGGTATTGGAATCGGTTTTCCAGGATACTGGCCTGGATATTATTATCCGCCCTACTACCCTGCTTATTATCCGCCGTATTATCCGCAAGTCCCTGCCGCGCCGCCGGTGTACATAGAGCAAGGCGTTCCCCAAGCGGCACCTTCACAGGCTCCCGCACCGGGACAGGCGAGCGGTTGGTGGTACTACTGCGCCGAAAGTCAGACGTATTATCCTTACGTCAAGCAATGCCCAAGCGGATGGCAGCGCGTGACACCGCAACCCGCATCATAAAGCCAGCCTAAAACCCATGACTCCTATAGTACGAATTTCTTCACTGGCATCATTGCTGCTGCTCGGTGCATGCGTCACCGTTCCAACCGGACCCAACGTGATGGTGTTACCCGGCACGGGCAAAAGCTTCGATCAGTTCCGTGCCGATGAATACGATTGCAGGCAGTATGCCGCTTACCAGGGAGGCGGAATGTCTGCGTCCGAGGCCGCGGCTGACAGCGGCGTAAAGAGTGCCGCAGTCGGAACCCTGGTGGGCGCAGCAGCGGGTGCCGCGATCAATGGTGGCCACGGCGCAGCGGTCGGCGCCGGTGTAGGATTGCTTGCGGGTGCCCTCGCAGGTACGGGGGCCAGCAATGCATCTGCCTATAGCGCGCAGCAGCGTTATGATTACGGATATACGCAGTGCATGTACGCAAAAGGAAATCGAGTACCGGTATCCGGCCGCTACTCGTCTCCGGGCCCATCGTATTATCGACCGCCTGCGCCCGCCGCTGCGTACGCCCCTCCTCCACCGCCTCCACCTCCACCGCCGCCGCGCTGACAGCTCTTAGCGCGCGCAACCAGTGGCCGCAGCGCAGGCCACAGCCTGGCGCGAAAAAGCTTTAGCGTGCGGCAGCAGCAGGAAGGCGCATCACTCCATCGCGTCCCATCCGGCACTCGACCGGTCTCCCCGGCACGGCGCCCGCATTTGGTTCGGTAGCTAGGCTGCGCTCGAGTTTGCTGAGCGGCCCTCCGACGTTGCAGGCCTCGGCGGCTGGATCCGACTGGTAAGTTGCGCAGCCGCTGAGCAGAAGGCTCGAAAGTGCCGCGAGCAAGCATAATTTATTCATAACACCTCCAAAGGCGGGCAAAATGGTGATCGGTCCATGATCGGTACGCCGTATTCCCCCAAGGGATAAACACCGTAGAGACCGCGAAGTTCCCAATATCGGGCTGGAAATGCAATCGGCCGAACCGTGCGTGCTTGCGATAACGGATCGTATTGCGGCTGCTTATCGAGATTCAAAGCCTTTCGACTCGCCCGAGTCACTCGCCCTTAATCCCAGCATCCTTGATTACTTTGGCGAAGCGCGCCGCCTCGCTTCGGATAAAGTTGCCGAATTCCTCGGGCGTGCTGGTCAGTGCATCGACACCGGCTGCGGCCAGCTTGGCTTTCATCTCCGGCGCGGTCACCGCTTTGGTAAATTCTGCATTGAGTCGGCCGATGATCTCACGCGGTGTTCCGGTGGGGACCAGCATTCCATACCACACGCTGATTTCGAAATTTTCGAAGCCCGATTCTTTTGCTGTGGGTACATTGGGCAGATCAGGCACGCGCGCGGGCGCGAGCACCGCAAGCGCGCGGACGCGCCCTGCGTTGATCTGCTGCACTGCCGCAGGAACAGCAACGACCAACATGTCGACCTGCCCGCCTGCGAGTCCTATCAGCGCGAGGCCGGAGCCTTTATAGGGCACATGGACGATGTCGAGCTTTTCAAGGCTTTTCAGTAACTCCGGTGCGAGGTGCGTCGTGGTGCCGATGCCGCCGGAACCGTAATTGAGCTTCCCCGGATTGCGTCGCGCAATCTGCACGAGCTCCCGGAGCGTCTTGGCGGGAACCGACGGATGTATTACAAGCACGTTGCGTACTGCGCCGACCAGCGCGACGGGAGCAAGATCTTTGTGCGGGTCGTAGTTGAGTTTGGCGTAGAGCAGCGGACTCAGCGCGATTACCGGTGAACTCAGCACAATCGTGTAACCATCCGGCGGCGCTTTCGACGCGAGTTCGAGGCCGACATTGCCGCTGGCCCCCGGCCGGCTATCGGCAATCACAGACTGTCCGATCTGCTCGGAGAATTTCGCGGCAACCAAGCGGCCGACAATATCGGTGGGGCCGCCGGGAGGAAACGGCATGATCATGCGGATCGGCTTCGAGGGGTAGCTCTGCGCTGCGACCGTTCCAATCGCGAGCAAAAACAGTGCAACGCAGCTACATAAAAAGAGATGACGCATGGAATTTGCGAGATTCTTTAGTAGTGGGATTTAAAGCTGATCGCGTCGCGGTAAGCGAGATCCTCCAAATCGATGTACGAGCGCTTGGTTTTTTTGTCGACCGTATACTGGATTTTCCGATTGGTCTCGGTCGTGGCACGGATGTCGAGCAGCTCCAATGCCTCTTTGACTTCCCACTCGTGGGCGCCCGCGATCCCGGGCGGCGCGTAGATAATCGATCCTGGGCCGACTTCAAATTCCTCGCCTGCGAAATTGCGCACAGTGGCATGTCCGGAAATCACGTAATAACAGGCTTCGATCGGATGCCAGTGTAGTTGTTCGTAGGTGCCGGGCTTGTACGTCGCGCGTCCCAGCCGGACGCGGTCTGTCTCCTGGACCTCGGGCCATCCAATCAGACGCTGGTAGGATTGTCCGTCGGTTACGCCGCGACGGCCGGGATAATCCGCCTGATTGATGACCCTCAATGTCGGTTTTACTTCCATAGTCACTCCTTTCCAGATCCAATAAAGCGCCAAAGCACATCGCGACGCGACCCGAACGAATCCTCGAACTGGATTTCTTTGAGCGCAGAAGATACTTTAACAGAATGGACGTGTGCAGCCCCGCATCGGAAATCGAACCGTTATCGGCGCTGCTATACTTCGGATTCGAACTGCCGTTAGTGCACGTGCGGCCACTCACGCTGCGCAGAAGATTGCAGCGCCTCGAAATCACGGCTTCAGCATTCGTAATATTCTAAGCCCAATGCCTCTCTATCTGACTTTCGCCCTGGCATTTTGCGGCTTTATCAACATGAGCGCGGGGCGCGTGGTGCTTTCGCTTTATGCGCTCGATCTGGGCGCGCAAGCTTACACAGTCGGCGTCGTGGTCGCGATGTTCTACATATTCCCCCTGCTCCTGTCGTGGCCGGTCGGCGCGCTCTCCGACCGATTTGGCTCGCGCTGGCTGCTCATGATCGGTTCGTTCGCGGGCGCCTGCGGGATGCTGGTTCCGTATTTCATACGCGAGATGTCAGCGCTCTATATCGCCGCCGCGATGTGCGGCCTTTCGCTCGCGTTTTTCAATGTCATCGTCCAGAACCTCGTAGGCATCCTCAGTAAGCCACACGAGCGCACTAAGACATTCAGCAATTTCAGCATGGTCGGTGCGGGCACCAATTTCGTCGGGCCTATGATCGCGGGATTCTCGGTCGACTATGCGGGACCCGCGGCCGCCTGTATTTTTATCGTGGTGCCTTCGCTCGCTGCGGCTACGCTGCTCGCGCTATGGGGCAATATTCTGCCCGGGGGCAGCCGCCATACGACACCCAGCGCCAGCGCTTTGGATACACTTAAAGACGCCGCACTTTGGCGGATGCTTGCGGTCAGCAGCCTGGTGCAGCTCGGCAACGACCTGTTTCAGTTCTACATTCCGATCTATGGCCATGACATCGGGCTCTCGGCATCGGCCATCGGCGTGGTGATTGCGACATTTGCCGCGGCCGCCTTCATCGTGCGTTTCGGCCTGCCGCGCCTGGTGGCGCGTTTTACCGAGGCAAAATTGCTTGGGTACTCGCTTTACATCGCCGCCGTGGGATTTTTTCTGGCGCCATTCTCCGGCAACGCGGTCGTTCTCGCTCTGATTGCTTTTTTATTCGGGCTGGGAATGGGCTGCGGCCAGCCGCTGGTGCTGATGCTCATGTTTAGCCGATCTCCACCCGGCCGCTCGGGCGCGACGCTGGGACTGCGCCTGACTGTAAACAATCTGATGCGCGCGATCGGCCCGCCCGCGTTTGGCTTGATCGGCACCGCCTTCGGACTGCTATCGGTATTCTGGATCAACGCAGTAATGATGTGCGCAGGAGGCGTTTTGAGCCGCCCGCGGAAAATCAAATGAAACCGCGAACTCGATCACCGCGCCCAGCGCCGGATCGAATCCGCTTTTACTTTTTGCTGGACGAACTTTTTTTGCGCGGCACTTTTGCGCCTTCACGGCGCGCCTCAGAAAGTCCGATCGCGATAGCCTGTTTCCGGCTCGTGACCTTCTTGCCCGAGCGGCCGCTCTTCAATTTTCCCTGTTTGCGCTCGCGCATTGCCCGCTCGACTTTGTTCGATGCCTTCTTACCGTACTTGGCCATCGTCGATTCTCCATTGGCATTGGACCAGGCGTTAGCGTGGCAAATCGCTGCAATGTCGTAAATCGGCTGAATCTTAGTCGCGTGTAGGAAAAAGCCGACCGCAGCGAAACGCTGTCGAGCGGAATATCGCGATCGCTGCTTTGCATTCCCGCAGCAGGCCGATAACTCCGTAGCCGGTTGACAACGTCGGCCAAACAAGGCGGAATGGCGCTCGCACCATCCGCCGTCGAATGATGTCCACAGGCTCGGGCATAATAGCGGGACGAAACCACAAAGAAGAAGCGCGCGTGGCTCCAGAGAGCCATGCAAGTGAAGGTGTGAATCCGGCGTTCGTGGAAGGGAAATATGATTCCTAAATTGTCAGCGCACGGCGTCGAAATGCCGGGTATCGGCTTCGGCACGTCGCAGTTGGGAGACTGTGGGGAGATTGTCGCCACCGCGCTCAAGCTCGGCTACCGCCACATCGACACCGCGTGGAAATATCATACCGAGCGCGGAGTCGGCGAAGGCATGCGCATGTCGGGCGTGCCGCGGCACGACATCTTCCTGACGACCAAGGTTTCGCACGAGTATTTGCGCGCCGCTGACTTTGCGCGCATGGTCGACGCGAGCCTTGAAAATCTCGGTGTCGACTACGTTGATCTGCTGCTGGTGCATTGGCCGAGCCCCGAAAAGATTCCGCTCGCTGAAACCATGGGCGCGCTGGCGCAAGCGAAGCGCGATGGCAAGACGCGGCATGTTGGCGTGGCGAACTTCAACATCGCGCTGCTGCAGGACGCAATGCGGCTATGCCCGGAACCCATCGTCACGCTGCAGGCCGAGTACCACCCGTACCTCGATCAGACCAAGATTCTCGCATTCTGCCGCCGCGCGGGCCTCATTTTCATGGCGTATTGCCCGCTCGGGCGCGGCCGCGTCTTTAACGATCCGGTGTTGGGCGAGCTCGCGCGCGCCAAGGGCAAAACGGTCGCCCAATTAGTGCTGCGCTGGCTGATCCAGCACGAGATCGTCGTCCCTATCCCGCGTTCTTCGAACCCCAAGCACATGGCCGAGAGTCTGGACGTTTTCGATTTTTCGCTGAGCGACGAAGAGATGAAAAAAATCAGCGCGCTCAAACGGCCAGACGGCAGAATCGCGAATCCCGTCGGCCGCGCGCCGGCGTGGGATTGAACCTGACGCCGCCTGCATATCTGCTGTCACAAGACCAAGTTTGAAGGAGGAAAAAATTGAACACGCTAAAAACAACGTACTGCCGCTTCAGTTTGATGACGCCCGCGCTGTGCTGGGCGGTAGCGGGCTCGATAGCGCCAGAGGCCGCAGCGCAATCCGTTTACCCGTCGAAAACGGTGCAGATCATTGTGCCCTACACGCCGGGCGGCTCGATCGACATCATGACCCGTGCCGTCGCGCAAAAGCTCGCGGAGGCTTGGGGCAAGAACGTCGTCGTCGACAACCGTGCCGGCGCGAGCGGCATGATCGGCACCGAGCTCGCCACCAAAGCCGAACCCGACGGTCACACGCTCCTCGGCCATACCTCGTCGTATCCTGCCACCGCTGCCGTGCGCGAGAAGCTGCCGTTTGATCCGGCGCGGGCGATCGTCCCGGTCGCGATGATCGCGCGCGCTCCGATGCTGCTCGCGGTCCATCCGTCAGTGCCCGCGAAATCCGTGATGGAGCTCGTCACGCTTGCAAAAAAGAATCCGGGCAAACTCAACTATGCTTCGTCCGGCGCCGGAGGCAACAATCATTTCTCCGGAGCGCTGTTCGCCTCGGCTGCCGGCATCAAGCTCACGCATATTCCGTACAAGGGGATTGCGCAGGCGATGATCGCGCTGGCCTCCGGGGAAGTCGAGATGGTGATCGCGAGCGCGGCCGCGGTCAATCCGCAGTTGAAGGCCGGCAAGGTGCGCGCCATTGCCGTGAGCAGTCTCGAACCCTCATCGTTATTGCCCGGACTGCCGGCGATCGCACAATCCGGTGTGCCCGGATACAGTTACGAGCTGTGGTGGGGACTATTTGCTCCCGCGGGCATGCCCGCGGACCGGATCACCACGGTCAATCTCGCGGTCAACAAGATTCTCGCCGGTTCCGACATGAAAAAATTCCTCGACAACGAGGGCGCCGAGCCGTGGCCTCGGACTCCGGCGCAGCTGAGCGATCTGCTGCCCAGGGAAATTGATCGCTACAAGAAAGCGGCGAAAGAGGCAGGCATCCCGCTGCAATGAGTCCAATTTCGCGGAATGATGTCATGAGAACAAACGTCATGAGACGGATTGCCCTTGCCGGCGTTGTTGCGCTTGGAATTTTTCCTGCGATGCCCGCCACCGCGCAAAATTATCCGTCGAAACCGGTGCGCCTGATCGCCGCCTCGTCGCCGGGCAGCGGAGTCGACATCGTTGGGCGCATCATTGCGCAAAAGCTCGGCGAGCGGCTGGGGCAGCAGGTTGTGGTCGACAATCGCGCTGGCGCCGGCGGGAATCTCGGCGCGGAAATCGCGGCGAAGGCCGCGCCCGACGGCTATACGCTCTTCATGGGAACGCCCGCGCAGACGATCAACCCCGGGCTTTACCGCACGCTCAACTACGACCTCGTGCGCGATTTCGCGCCGGTCAGCCTGCTGACGACCGGGCATTACGTGCTCGTCGTACATCCGTCGCTGCCTGCGAGATCCGTCAAGGAGCTGATTGCGCTGGCGCGCGCGCGGCCCGGACAGCTTTTTTACGCATCGGCGGGCAACGGCAACGCGACGCATCTGGCGGCGGCGCTGTTCAGCAGCATGACGCACGTCGAGCTCGTTCACGTGCCATACAAAGGCAGCGGCCCCGCGCTCACCGATCTCCTCGGCGGACAAGTGCAACTCATGTTCTCCAACCTGACCGCTGCATTGCCATATGTGAAAGCGGGCCGGTTGCGCGCGCTCGCTGTCACCGGTGAAAAACGCTCGCCGGCGGCGCCTGAACTGCCGACCGTCATCGAAGCTGGAGTTCCGCGTTACGTGGTCACATCGTGGTTCGGCATCCTGCTACCGGCGGGCGCCTCGCGCGAACTCGTTACCCGTTTGAACAGCGAGCTTGCGCAGGTGATGCGAGCGCCCGATATTCGCGAGCGGCTGGCAACGGACGGTGCCGAGCCGACTTTTTCCACTCCCGAAAAATTCGGAGAATTCATCAAAGCCGAAATCGCACAGTGGGGTAAAGTCATACGCGATGCCAAGATCGCCCCCGAATAGGCTTGCAACATCCAAGATCCGTATTGGGTCTGGATCGCTTCGCAAGTAGACAGGTATTTACATTGCCGCCGCTGCGCCCTATCGTGTGAATCACAAAAGTGTTTCCGATCTCGCGCTCGCGTCCAAGGGAGGCACCCATGCAATTTCCACCGAAAGCATCGATTGCAAGATCCGGATTCGGCGTCGCAGCGGCCGCATTCCTCGTCATGCTGTCGGTTCCACCGTGGGCCTGGGCCGATCCGATTCCCAGCGGCTGGCAGGCAGCCAACATGAAACCGATCGGCTACAGCGGCGCCGATGGACGCGGCGGCTCCTTCAAGCTTGCGATCCGCCGCGTGGCGGATCGCTGGTATCTTTATACCGGCCACGAATGGCACCGCGGCTGGACCATCCTCGACGTGACCGACGCGGCCAATCCGAAGTTCGTAAAGTTTGTCCCTGGTCCCGACAACACCAATACGATCCAGATGGAGTTTCACGACAATATCATGGTGACGGCGCTGCAACGCAAGCAGCCCACCTGGGGCGGCGACCCGAACCGTCCGCACGAAGAAGGCGCGCTGATCTGGGACATCAGCGATCCCGTGAACTGGAAGCAGTTGTCGCACTGGAAGACCGGCGCGCTCGGCGTTCATCGCATCGGCTACCCGGGCGGCAAGTACGCGAACCTTGCGGCAACCATGCCGGGCTTCCGGCGGCAAATCCTGGTGTTCCTCGACATCAGCGATCCGAAAAACCCTAAAGAGGCGGGCCGCTGGTGGATGCCGGGCCAAAAAGAAGGCGAGCAGCCCGCGCGCAACGACATTTCCTTCCATGGGCCCGCAATCATCAGCGACGACGGCAAGACCGCGTATGTCGGATACGGGCCCGCGGTAGTCATACTCGACATCAGCGACATTGCGAAGCCCAAGCTCGTCGGCCAGCTGAATGTGACTCCGCCGTTTGCGAGCGCGAATCCGGCGCACGATGTGCTGCCGATTCCGGGAAAGAATCTGCTCTACGTGCACGGAGAGGCGACCGGCGGCGGTGACGAGCCGAATGACGCGCCGGCATGCTCTAGAGCGCCGGTCATATCCGCGATGGTCGATATCAAGGACCCATCCAAACCACGGCTGGTGTCGATCTTCCCGACGCCGGTGCCGCCGCAAGGCGCGCCGTACGCGGATTTCTGCAACAAGGGTGGGCGCTTCGGCCCCCACAATACCAATCTTGAATACCATCTGCCCGACGTTGAAAAGCAGGGCGATCTTATCTACCTCACCTACTTCAATGCCGGACTGCGCGTTTACGACATCAAGAATCCGAATCTGCCGACTGAAGTCGGATGGTTCATTCCGCCGGCCCCGACCCGACGTTATGGCCCTCTGCCCTACGATAAACTCGTGAATCAGACCGAAGACGTGTTGGTGGATACGCGCGGCAATATTTACATCAGCGACAAAAACTGGGGCATTTTCGTCCTGCGCTATACCGGTCCCGGCCAGCCCGCGCCGACAGCCCGGTAAAGCGGCGTCGTTCCCGGTGAAATTTCGCGCCTGGCCCGTTCGTGCCGGCCAGCAGATGCAAGGCGAGCGCGCCGTTCCTGTACGCGTGGACTTTTCTTCCGTCACCCTTGACAAAGTCGCGGCCGCGGTCAATACTAAACCATATGGTTAAGTATAGAGCGCCTGTCGGCCGCAAGGTTCGCAACCGCGGCTGATCACTGCACAAATGCGCGCTCGCACGAGCGCCGCTTCTGCGCGTATGCCATCCGGAAAAGGAAACGCATCATGGCCAAGGA
>DASYSI010000389.1:0-6791 GCA_036003485.1 Burkholderiales bacterium
GCACATTGGGAATTCATGAAGTTCCTGAAGCCCGGTCTTACTGAGAACCAGCTCACCGCGCACATCATGGAGTTTCTCTACAACATCCCGGGCATGGAGGACGTTGAGGACGTTATCGTTTCCTCGGGACTCAATACGTGGCCCAACTGGCGCAACTTCTCGGACCGCATCATCAAGCCAGGCGACATGGTCTTCATGGACCTGGCAGCGCTCACATGGAACGGCTACAAATCGTGCTACTACCGCACCTATATGGTCGGGCGCGAGCCGAACCAGGAGCAGAAAGATTACTACGCGATCGCGCTCAAGTGGCTGTACGATTCGATCAAGGCGGTCAAAGTGGGCACCACGACGCGCGAGATCGCGTCGAAATGGCCTTCTGCGAAAGAAACTTGGGGCTATGATGAGGAGGACCAGGCCGCCGCCAACCTGTGGGGTCACGGCCTCGGCCTCGCGCAGTACGATCAGCCGGTGATTTCGCGCATCTGGTCGCTCGACCATCCGCTCGAGATCAAGGAAGGCATGGTATTCGCCCTCGAAACGCAGCACGGCAAGCCGCACCAGTGGGGCGTTCGCATTGAAGAAATGCTGATCGTCCACAAAGACAGCGTCGAAATCGTATCCAATTTTCCGGTCGAGCAGATCACAGTCGTTGACCCGATGCCGGGCTATTCGGACTATGGCAAGCTGCCGGGCCGCTAGGCTGCAACGATGAAAATTTCTAACCCGGCCGCAGCGCTCTCAGCGCCGCGGGGTTTCACTATGCCGCCATTCGTCGTTCCGCTTGGCGCCGCGGAGGCGGCCGATGCCGACCGCTTCGGGCCCAAGGCCGCGAATCTTGCGCGCCTCGGTCACGCCGGCCTGCCCATACCGGAAGGCTTCGCACTCGCTGCCGATGCGTACCGTGCGCAAATCAGGGCGCTCAGTCTGGGGGCCGACGCGAGCGGCGTGTTTGCCGCAGCGAATCGGCCGCAGGCGCGCCGGCACGCGCTTGCCATGAAACTCGGATTGCTCGACCAGCCGATTACAGCGGAGATTCTCGAGCCCCTGCTCGCGGCGCGGCGCGCGCTGGTCGCGAAAACCGGCGCGCTGGTTGCCGTGCGCTCGTCGGCGCTGGTTGAAGACCGCTTCGGATCAAGCTTCGCGGGCCAGTTTGAAAGCTTCATCGGAATCGAGACCGAGACCGACTTCATCACCGCGGTGCGCTCGTGCTGGGGCGCGCTGTGGGCCACGCGCGCTTTGCGCTACATGGCGACCCACGACATCGATCCTGCGGACACCGCCATGGCGGTTCTCATCCAGCCGCTGGTTTCAGCGCGCGCGTCAGGCGGCGGACTGAGCCAAACGGCGGACGGCGGCATGCTGTTGAGCGCGACATGGGGCCTCGGCTCGGCGATTGCCCAGGGCGAAGTCACGCCCGACCGCTATGAGCTCAATCGAGAGGGTCAGCTGCTGAGCGTCACGGCCGGCCACAAGGACCACAGCGTGGGCTGCATCCATCGCGCCGAGCCGACCACGCAACTTGTCCCTCAAGCACTCGTCGCCGAACCGTGCCTGAGCACTTCCCAAGCCGTCGCGCTCGGACAATTGCTGCGGAAAGCCGAAGATCTAATGGGGATGCCGGTCGAAATCGAATGGGCGATGGACGATACCGGATTCAAACTGTTGCAGGCACGTCCGCTGCACATGGAGCCGGGCAAGGTTCCCGACGAAGTATGGCTGCATCACCCGCGACTCAACGGACATCCGGCCGGCATTGGCTGGAGTACCGGACGCGCATGCGTAGTGAATTGCGAATGCGAGCTCGCGCGGATTGCGCCGGGCGACATATTGATAACGAAGGTCGCGGGTCCCGCTTTGAGCCAAATACTTACGCGCGTGGCGGGCGTGGTGGCAGAACGCGGCGGCAGTACCTCGCATCTTGCGTCGCTTGCGCGCGAGCGCGGAATCCCGATGGTGCTGGGGGCGCTTAATGCCACGCGGCGCATTCCCGACGGCTCAATGGTGGCGGTGGATGGCGTCGCCGGCGTGGTGCGCTGGATGAGCTAGCTTCATGCAGAAGCCCATGCGGCCGCGGGTTTTCATCACCCAGCCGGTCGCGTCGAGCGCGGTTGAGCGGCTGCGTCGAGTTGCCGATGTGCACTTGAACCCGGATCCGCTGCATATCGTCAGCAAAGACGAATTGCTCGCTGCGGTTCGCGCGCACGATGTCCTGTTCTGCCTTCTGCATGATCGGATTGACCGCGATGTGATTGCGGCGAACCCGCATTTGCGCGTGATTGCTTCGACCACGATCACCCCGGCGGATATCGATATCGCCGAGGCAACCCGGCGGCGCATTCCCGTCACGGTCATACCCTCGCACCTGCTCGACGATGCAACGGCCGACCTTGCCTGGGCATTGCTGTTCGCGGTTGGACGACGCGTCGCCGAGGCCGACCGCCTGGCGCGCGCCGGCACGATTCCCGGCTCGCAATCATCGTATCTCGAAGCCGGCGGCGTGTCGGGCCGGACCTTGGGTCTCATCGGAGTCGGGGGCGTCGGGCGCGCAATGGCGCGGCGCGCGAGCGGGTTCCCGCTGCGGGTTCTTTACCATGACCCGCGGCGGTTGGCGGCAGCAGATGAAAAGCACCTCGGCCTTGCCTGGACGCCGTTCGACGAATTGCTCGCGAGCTCCGATTTCGTATCGATCCATGCCAACTTGAGCGCGCAAACACGTCACCTGCTCAGCACGCGTGAATTTGGCCTGATGAAGCCGACGGCGTGCCTCATCAATACCGCACGCGGCCCCATCGTCGATGAACGCGCGCTGATCCGCGCGCTGACCGAACGCCGCATCGCGGGCGCGGGCCTCGACGTGTTCGAGCACGAGCCCGAGATCGATCGCGCGCTGCTCGCGCTGCCCAACACCGTCATCACGCCGCATATGGGAAGCGCGGTGAAGGAACTCAGGGCGGCGATGGCCGAGGTTGCCGTGGATAACATTTTGGCGGTCATCGACGGGCAGCGGCCACCCAACTGCTGGAATCCTGAGATTTTCGCCGCGCCAAAGTAAACGGTTTTAAAATAAACGCATCAATCAACCAAGGAAATCAGAATGGCCGCGATAGCGAAAGTTGTCCTTACCGATTACGTATGGGATTCATTGGAAGTGGAGAAAAAAACGCTCGCGGGGCTGGCCGACCTGGTTGCGCTTCAGACCAAGAAACCCGAAGAGTTCCTCGAGCAGGCGGCGGACTGCGACGCTTTACTCAATACCTACGCCGGTCCCATTACGGCGGAGGTCATGACGCGCATGCCGAAGTGCAAAATCATCGCCCGCTACGGAATTGGCGTGGACACGATCGACCTCGACGCGGCGACGGCGGCGGGCATCATCGTCACCAACAATCCCACGTACTGCATCGAGGAGGTGGCCGAGCACACAATGGCGCTGCTGCTATCGAGCGCGCGCAAGATCACTTTTTACGACCGTCAGGTTCGCGCCGGACAATGGGCCGTGCCGCCCGGCAAACCGATGTTCCGTCTTGCCGGCAGCACGCTGGGGCTGGTTGGTTTCGGCAATATCGCGCGCCAGGTCGCGCTGCGCGCAGCCGCTTTCGGCATGCGCGTGCTGTTTTCCGACCCTTTTGTAAGGGAAGGGCAGTTCAATGAACCAGGCAAGAAAATGGAGCTCAATGACCTGTTACGCGAATCCGACTTTGTGTCTATTCACCCGCCGCTCATGCCGCAGACGCGCAAGATGATCAACGACGCGGCGTTTTCTCACATGAAACGGACGGCATTTCTGATCAATTGCTCGCGCGGCCCGATTGTCGATACCGACGCGCTGGTGCGCGCGCTCGATGCCGGGAAAATCGGCGGCTGCGCGCTCGACACCACCGATCCCGAACCGTTGCCGGATCCGCATCCCCTGCGCGGCCGGGAAAACGTGATCATCAATCCTCACGCCGCGTGGTACAGCGAGCAGGCCATGGTTGGGCTGCAGGCGGGGGCGCCCGGCGAGGTGCGCCGGGTCCTTTCCGGAAAATGGCCCGTGAACGTAGTCAACCGCGCGGTGAAAGCCAACAACCGGGCGGGGCTGGCAGGTTAGGCGCTGCCATGATATTTAAGCGCAAGCACGGCGATGTCATCCGATTGCGGCGCGTCCTGAGCAAACGCGCGGATTTCCTCGTGCAGTCGGTCCACGAGGCGCGCGGCGTCGGCGTCCTCCATCCCCGTCACGCTTTCGCGCAGGCGTTGTTGCGCAAACATTTCCTGCGCCCCGTTCATCGCCTCGGTCACGCCGTCGGTGTAGCACAGCACCGTGTCACCCCGCCGCAGCGCTACGCTACCGGATTGGCAGCACGCATCCACCACAGCGCCGAGCATCATCCCGCCGCCGCATTGAAGGAAGGCGAATTCTTCACCGGCATGGCTTATGAGGGGCGCGTCGTGCCCGCCATTGCAGTAGGCGAGCATGCCGCGTGGGATATCAAGAATGCCACAGAAGACCGTGACGAACATCCCATGGTCGTTGTTCTGGCAAAGCTGCTGGTTGACGCGTGCCAGGACCTCGTGCGGCGGAATATCGCGCGAGGCTTCCATACGCAGCAGCGTGACCGTCTTGACCATAAACAATGAGGCCGGAATGCCTTTACCCGAGACGTCGCCGATCGCGAAGAACAGCTTGTCTTCACCGATCAGGAACGCGTCGAAGAAATCGCCGCCGATCTCCTTTGCGGGATCCATTAGCGCATGCACGTCGAAATCGCTGCGCTCCGGGAACAATGGGTAACCTCGCGGCAGCATGCTCGCCTGGATTGCGCGCGCGGTCTGCAGCTCCTTCTCGATATGCTCGTAGTACAGGCGCTGACTGACGTTTTGAAGGATGATCTCGTTGTCCTGGCGCATGCGCTCGGAGAGTATCGTCAGAAGGTTACGTGCAATTCCTGGGACCGCGATGATCTGCGACCAAAATACCACGTCCGACACCACCAGAACCCGGCAGCCGCGCTCAGCGACCACGAATGCCGATACCGGCTTGCCGTCGATGATCGACATTTCACCGACGCATTGGCCGCTTTCAATCATCACCGTGGGCGCTGCGCCATCAGCGCCGATGCGCACACTCAGCGCGCCGGTGAGCACGATATAAATATTATGGTTGGTCTGACCGGGGGCGAGCAGCACTTCGCCTTCGGTGCACTGGCGCACCGGGCAGCCATCTAGAACCTCCACCAACCTGGAATCGTGGACCTCTCTGAACAGAACAAGACCGGAAATGAATGGCTTGCACCTGCGCTGACCATTGCGCCGCCGGTCTTCGCAACAAACGCCGTCGGCCACTACAAGCGGGAAGCTCACCTCCACTTGCTGTCTGCGCTCAGCCTTGCGCCCGCTTTCCTGCATAATATCGTTCACCGAATAGTTCTGCATCTCGCGCCGACAGCGCCATTCGGCAAATCGTGCGCAATTCGAAATTAGTATACGCCAAGCGCCGAAGCAGCGGTCCATCCGGCTTTGCTTGCGCCGTGCTCGATTCGAGAGCATTCCTAGTGCTATGATGCGTGATTGTAAGGGTAGCGGCGCGAACAGCGGCGGGTCGCGCAGAGGTGGTCGGGTAATAAGACGGTAAATCGCATCGCGCACGATGCGTATAGCTACGAGGCGCTCATGGAAATGCAAACTGAGAAATTGGATGGCGATATTACCCGCGTGAGGCTGGTCGGACGCATGGATTATGCGGGTGCCACCGAGATCGACGCGAGGTTCATGGAGCTTGCCGGTCGCGAAAAGTTCGTTCTCGTCGATCTTTCCAAAGTCAGCTTCCTCGCGTCAATGGGGATCCGCACGCTGATTATGGGAGCCAAGGCACTGAAGGCGCGCGGTGGCAAAATGCTTCTGTTTTGTCCGGAAACGATGGTGGCTATGGTGCTCAAGACCAGCGGCACCGATATCCTGATCCCGGTCTACTACGACCTGCCCCTCGCCTGCAACGCGCTGCAACCGTCGCGCGCGCCGAAGAGTTAAGCGTCGCACGGCCGGTAGCAGAGCGAATGGATAGCCGCAATTCGGTTCCGGCCAGTAGCGGCGGCCATCGCATGGTAGTGCCGAACAACTTGTCCGAACTTACGCGCGTCTGTGAGTGGCTGCGCGGGTTCGCGCACGAGCGCCGGCTTGCGGGCCGTGCCGCACATTGGCTCGAACTGACGGTAAATGAGGCGCTCACCAACATCATTTGCCATGCGTACGGCGACCATGCGCGGCACGAAATCGTCGTCGACCTCATTGCGCAACCAGACCGGATCCGCGTCGAGATCGAGGACGATGGAATCCCATTCAACCCGCTTGAGCTGCCAATTGCAGCGCAACCTGAGAACCTCGAAAAATCGGCTCAGACCGGGCGCGGCATACCGTTGATGCGCAGCTTCATGGATGAATTGCACTATCAGCGTCGCGACAACAGAAACATACTGACCATGGTTCTGTTGAACACCCATCTGAGGTAAAGCGCCACTCTTGTCCCGATCTGGGAGGATATCTGCGAAGTCCGACCGTGCGGAATCACAATAGGTACCTCGTCATCGCATGACCCGCCTGTAGCTGGTTGACAGCACGAACTCACCAAAAAAAAGCCCACCGGCAGTGCCGGTGGGCTTGTGGTAACCACTCGTAAGGAGATTTGGTTTGGGTTACCTAAACGAAACTTGATCCGAGCCTCTCGCGCTCAGCTTGCAGCTTGCTCGGCATTTTTGGCCGCAATTTCTCGAACAATGCGTCGTGTTCCTTTAGTTCCTTGCGCCAAAGTG
>DASYSI010000390.1:0-1685 GCA_036003485.1 Burkholderiales bacterium
TACGCAATACTGCAGCCGCGCGTGGCGGTCAGCCTGCCGGGCACGAACCGGTCGCGCTATCCGCGGCTTTTCGGCAGCGAGCCGGGGATCGACCCCTATACGCGCGCGATCTCCGACGTATACCAGGACTTGTTTCGCCAAGGATCGTTCATCGGCAAAGGGATCTATGACGTCGATGCATTCGAGCGCGCGCTTAAAGGGCAGTTTCCCGAAAACCGGATACTCAGCCATGACCTGCTCGAAGGCTGTTATGCGCGCGCTGGTCTTTTGAGCGACGTCCAGGTCTACGAGGAATTTCCCACGCGTTACAGCGCCGATGTCAACCGGCGCCACCGCTGGATACGCGGCGACTGGCAGATCGCGCAGTGGTTATTGCCGCGCGTGGAAGTCAATGCTGCCGACGTCCACGCCGAAGGCCGCGCGCGCCGGCAGCAGAATCCGCTCTCGGCACTGTCGCAGTGGAAGATTCTCGACAACTTGCGCCGCAGCCTGGTGCCGGCGGCACTGACGCTGCTATTGGTGCTGGGATGGACGGTATTCGCATCGCCCTGGTTTTGGACGTTGGCGGTGCTCGGCATCGTTTTGATTCCGCCTTTGAGTGCGTCGATAGTCGAGCTGTTACGCAAGCCCGACGAAGTATCGTTGAAGCAGCACCTCGTTGCCGCGATGCGCACGGCCGCGCGCAATCTCGCGCAGGCGGCTTTTACGCTGGTATGCCTGCCGTACGAGGCCAATTTTAGTCTGGATGCGATCGTGCGCACGCTCGCGCGGATGTGGATTACGCACCGGCGGCTGCTCGAATGGAACCCGTCGAGTGAAGTCGCACGCGAGTTTGAGCAGCAGGCTGAGGGACGCCGCCTTACCGACCTTTTCATCGCGTTCCGGTTGATGTGGATCGCCCCCGTCGGCGCTGTGGCTGCGGGAGTCTACCTATTGCTGTCAAGGCCGACTGCACTCGGGGTGGCCGCGCCGCTGTTATGCCTCTGGTTTAGCGCACCCGCGGTCGCATGGTGGATCAGCCGGCCGATCCCGCGTCGCATCGCAAGACTGACGGCCGAGCAGACAATTTTCCTGCAAAAGGTTTCCCGCCGGACCTGGGCCTTCTTCGAAACCTTCGTCGGGCCGGAAGACCATTGGCTGCCGCCGGATAACTACCAGGAGCATCCCGTGGCGATGGTCGCACATCGCACGTCACCGACCAACATGGGACTTGCGCTGCTGGCAAATCTAACGGCTTACGACTTCGGCTACATTCAAGCGGGCCAGCTCATCGAGCGCACGCGTAATGCACTCGCGACGATGGCGGGTTTGCCGCGGCACCAAGGCCACTTCTATAACTGGTATGACACGCAGTCACTGCTGCCGCTGCCGCCGCTCTATGTTTCATCGGTGGATAGCGGCAACCTCGCCGGACATTTGCTGACATTGCGGCAGGGCCTGCTTGCAATGCCCGACCGCGCAATTCTGGGCGTGCGATTATTCGAGGGTCTGAGCGACACGCTGAGAGTGCTCGCGGACACGACCGAAACCTTACCTCCGGCTGCGTCGCTCCGGCTCGCCCAGCTCCAAAAGGATCTTGAGTCCGCTTACGATTCCCGTCCCGCTACGCTCGCGGCGGCGTGGCGGTGGCTCGTCAGGCTACAGTCCGCCGCTGCGGAAGTAGCCGCAAGCTTCGAAGTGGGGCC
>DASYSI010000391.1:0-22835 GCA_036003485.1 Burkholderiales bacterium
TATGGCCGGCCCGAAGCGTCGCACGACGAAGTGATCGCCGCGGCGCAGGCCGCGCATATCCACGATTTCATCGCGAGTCTGCCCGACGGCTATGACGCGCGCGTCGGGGAGCGCGGTCTGAAGCTGTCCGGCGGCGAGAAACAGCGCGTCGCAATTGCGCGCGCGATTCTGAAGAACCCGCGCATCATGATATTCGATGAGGCGACTTCGGCGCTCGATTCGGCGACCGAGCAGGCGATTCAGGCCGAACTCATGCGTATCGCCGAAGGCCGCACCACGCTCGTGATCGCGCACCGGCTCTCGACGGTGATGGATGCCGACCAGATTCTGGTGATGGACGGCGGTCATATCGTCGAGCGCGGCACTCACCGCGAACTGCTCGAACGCGGCGGCGCCTACGCCGAAATGTGGGCGCTGCAGCAGCAGGAGGAAGCCGAGCGCGGCGCAACCGAGATCAAGCGCGAGTTAGCGCTGGCAGGCGGGTGAATAATCTGCTTGACCCAGAGAACTGCCTTTGCCACCTTGATCGGGTGAGCTGCTTCGCCGCCGCCGTAGTTGCCGCAAAATCGCGGAGCTCGTGGGTCAGTGTAATGACTGCCGCCAGTGGCGAGCCACCCAATATCTTGTTATCGTTCGTCCTATATGGGAACCAGAGCGGAATAAAATTCGCTCGGAGCGTGTTTCACCATGACGCCAGGAACCGGCGTTTGAATGACCTTTCATGGAGATATAAATGATGATACGCAACGGCATAGCAGTTTTGATCCTCGGGCTGGCAGTCTCCGGCTCCGCTTTCGCACAGAACGCGCCGGCCAAGAAGACGGGTGGAATAATGACGGACAACGCGGGAAAGACGCTGTACACGTTCGACAAGGATGCAGGCGGCAAGAGTGCGTGCAACGGACCCTGCGCGGGTAACTGGCCGCCGCTGATGGCGGGCAGCGATGCCAAAGCGTCAGGCGATTGGTCGATCATCACTCGCGACGACGGCAGCAAGCAATGGGCGTACAAAGGCAAGCCGTTATACCTGTGGTCGAAAGATCAAAAACCGGGCGACATGACCGGTGATGGATTTAACGGCGTCTGGCACGTCGTGAAGGATTAACGCCGAGTTCGAGCGCCGCGTCGCCCGGACGAGCGCCGCGTCGCCCGGACGCGCACCGCGCTCCGGGAGGACACCTGTGTCCTGACATCGCCTGAGCGCAGGGCGGCGTGCTCCGCGCTTGACTTGGCTCGCCCCAGGACTGCACAATTTGCCGCAACGTCCGTTGCGAAGCGCCGCGGCAGCGCGGATCGGACCATGGAGCATGGCAGCCCGATTGCGCGCCACAGCACTGATCCGGCATAACGCACCATTGCATAGGCACAGGATGCCGGCGACGGGTGCACTGTTTTCCTATTTCCTTCTCTTCTTCTGGATCGCTTGGAGTCAAGCTTTCGCCAGCCTGACGAGATAACCGCAAAAACTGATTGCACTGGGAGAATAGGGTCATTGGACGCCTTTCTTGCCGACGCCCCATGCATCAAAAGTTGTTCGTCCAAATTCGCAGTATTAACAAGTAGGGGGAGGAAATGTTGGCGAACACTATGAACAAGCTCGCATATGTCTTTTTTGCCGCGATGGCGGCTGGCGGTGCTTTTTCGCAGGGCGTGACGCCAAGCACCGTACTCATCGGTCAGTCTGCTCCTCTGTCCGGCAGTAACAAGGAACTGGGCGAGGACATCCGCAACGGCGCGCTCGCGTATTTCGGGAAAGTCAACGATGCCGGTGGCATCAACGGCCGCAAGTTCGAGCTGGTGTCGCTCGACGATGGCAATGAGGTGAAGCGCTCGGGCGAGAACACGCAAACCCTGATCGAGAAGCAGGGCGTGTTCGCCCTCTTCGGCTACGCCAGCGCCACGCTGTCGCGGCCGGCGCTGCCATTCGTCGAGCAGCACAAGGTGCCCTTCCTTCACCCGTTTACCGGCGCCGACCCGATGCGGGTGTTCAACAAGCACGTGTACAACGTGCGCGCGAGTTACGCCGACGAGCTGGAAAAGATCGTCGATCACTTTGCGCCCCTCGGCGTGAAGCGCTTTGCGATCGTCTACTACGATGACGTGGTCGGAAAAGAGAACCTGAACGCGGTGGACCGCGCCCTAAAGAAGCGCAATTTCGAGACCGTCTCGAAAGCCGCCTTCAAGGATCGCGCGAAGCCCGACATCGAGAGTGGGCTGAAGGAAGTGGCGAAAGGCCAGCCCGACGTGGTCATTCTTACTACCCTCTATAAGGCAAGCTCCGACTTCATCAAGCTTGCACACAAGTCCGGCCTTCGCGCCCAGATGGCGAGCAATTCGTTCCCCGGCGCGAGCCCCCTCGCCAAGGAGCTCAGCAAGGAAGGCCCCGGCGTAATCGTTGCCACTGTCGTGCCGCCGTTCAGCCAAACTTCGTTGCCGGTCGTGGCCGAATATCGCGCCTCCATGGAAAAGCAGTTCGGCAGGAAGGCCTTCTCATTCACGTCCCTCGAGTCCTACATCGGCGCCAAGGTCCTCGTCGAGGGCATACGGCGCGCCGGGCCTAAGCTGACCCGCGAGTCATTCATGCACGCACTCGACAATCTGTCGAACTACGATGTGGGCGGATACGTAGTCAGCTTTTCGCCGACCAACCACAACGGCAGCTCGTTCGTCGAGCTTACCGTCATCAGCAAAGACGGCCAGTTCCGGCACTGACGCCCCTAAGCGGGTCCCACTCCGTAGTAGTGGCCGCGGCGGCGGGCATTCGCCCGCCAACCTGCGTGACAATCAATTTTAAAGGCGTGCCTATTCTTTGTAGGCTTCGATCTGGATCGAGATCTTTACGTCGTCTGCGATGCCGACCGCACTGCGTTTGAGGCCGAATTCGGAGCGCTTGATCGCGGTGTGCGCGTCGGCGCCGCACATATCTTTTTTGTTAACCGGGTGCTGGATGCAGCGAAACATCGTCACTGTCAAAGTGACCGGTTTGGTGACGCCCATGATGGTCAGATCTCCGTCGGCCGCAGCCAGATTCGCGCCTTCGAATCTGAAGCTGTTCGATTTGAATGTGATGGTCGGGAATTTTTCAACGTCGAAGTATTCATTGCCGCGTAGATGCTGGTCGCGGACGCTATGACCCGTATCGACCGACGCGGTGTCGATTACAACGTCGATGGTGCCTTTCCTGGCGGCGCGATCGAGCACTACTTTAGCGGTCGTGGTCTTGTTAAAACGGCCGCGCACCCATGAGATGCCGAGGTGACCGGTTTCAAACGATGCGATCGTATGTCCCGGATCCCCGACATAGACTTCCTGCGCCGCGGCGGGCAGGTTTATCGCCAGCGCAACGAGTGCAACGGCAGCTTTCGCGTACATCTCTTCTCCTTTTCGACTGATAGTCCGCAACAGTTACTTTTTTGCGGCCGGCACGTTGCGTGCCACGACGATACTAAATTTGATCTGCACGTCGTCGGCAACGGTGTCGGTATCCTTCCACGCGCCCTCGCCGATATTATATTGCAGACGCCTGATTGAAAATGCGCCCTCGAATACACCGTTACCGGCGCTTTCCTTGTAGGTGAATGGCGCAGTCACGTCGGCGGTTCTGCCTTTGATTGTGAGCTGTCCGCGCGCCTCGTAGCGTCCACTGCCGAGCGGCTTGATCCCGGATGAAACGAAAGTTGCTTTCGGAAACGCGCGCACATCGAACCACGGTTTGCTCTTGGCCTCGTCGTTGACCTCGGCATTGTCGATATCGAAGCTGCCGACATCGATTTCGATCTGCGCATTGCCGGCTTCGGGTCTGGCGGGGTCGAATGCGATTCGCGCGGTAAACTTTTTGAATTGTGCCTCGACCGGCACGTTCATCTGGCGTGACACGCAGCTGACGCGGCTTTTGTCGTACAGCACAGTTTGCGCGGTCGCAAACGTGGCTACTTGCAGCAGCACGACGCCGGCAGTTTTGATCAGGCCAGATAATGAACTGCGCATGGTTGTTATTTCCCGCGTGATTTAATGAATGGCAGCATACGCTCGAGCACGTCGTCGCGGTCGACGTAATGGTGCTTCAGTGCCGCTGCGGCGTGGATAATAACCAGCGTCAGCATGATAAAGTTGAGCGTCACGTGCACGAGCTTGAGCTGCTCGGCAAGCGCTTTGTCCTTGGGCAGCAGATCGGGCAGCTGCACTAACCCGAGATATACTGTAGGCACGCCGGTGGCGGAACTGTAGAGCCAGCCGGTTGGTGGTATTGCGAGTATCAACACGTAAAGAGCGACAAGGTTTACCGCTGCGACGTGTCGCTGCCACGCCGGCACCGTCGCCGGCAACGCGGGCGCCGGATGTGCAATGCGCCATGCCACGCGCGCAAGCGCAAGCATGAATACGGTGACACCGATCCATTTGTGCCAGGAGAAGAATTTTAGCTTCTGCGGCGACAGCGGCAGGTCGACCATATAGACTGCAAGTGCGAACCCGCACGCGATCAGCACGAAAATCAGCCAGTGCAGAGCGATTGCAGTTCGGGTATAGCGAAGCGGACTAAATGCCGGCATGGTCAGCGGCACCCGGGCAATAGTGCCTGAGCCCGGATCTCATTCTGCGAATTTCGTACCCAGATGGTCTGTCACCAATTCGAGCTTACGCTGCTTGCGGAAACACGACCGTTACCAGCGTGCCGTCGCCGCGTGCGCGCGGCCCGAGCCGGGTATCGGCATTGTGGCTCTGCGCAATTTCGCGCACGATCGCAAGGCCCAATCCACAGCCTTCGGTCCCTGTGCCGAGTATGCGGTGGAAGCGTTCGAACACGCGTTCGCGCTCCGCAGGCGGAATGCCTGGGCCGCTATCCTCGACACTGAGCAGGACTTTACCGCGTTCGGCGGCGACACTCACCGTGACCTGGCCTTTGGGCGGAGTGTAGCGGATCGCATTGTCGAGCAGATTGCCGAGCATCTCCCGGATCAGCAATGCATCGCCCTCGATCGTGACGGCGCCCGGCGCGCCGTCGAATCCGAGATCGATATTGCGTGCCAATGCGCGCGGTACCCATTCAGTCGTGGTATCCCGCGCTACGTCGCAGAGGTTAACCGGTTGCATTGCCTGGGCGCGGTCGACGCCGGGTTCTGCACGCGCCAGCGATAGGAGCTGGTTGGCGAGGTGAGTCGTTTGTTCCGTGGCGGTGTTGAGCTGCTGCAGCGTGTCGCGCACAGCGTCGAAATCCTTTTGCCGCAGCGCAAGCTCAGTCTGGGTCTTGAGGCCGGCAAGCGGCGTGCGTAATTGGTGCGCGGCATCGGCGATGAAGCGCTGGTGCGCCGACAATGCCGATGCGAGTCGCGCGAGCAGGCCATTCATCGCGCGTATCAACGACCGCACTTCGCCCGGAGCATTTTGTTCGGGTAGCGGGCTTAAGTCACGGTGGGAGCGGCTGCCGATTTCTGTTTGCAGCAAGGCGAGCGGCTTCAAGCCGCGTTCAACGCCGTACCAGACCAGTAATCCCACCAGTATGATCAGAAGCAGCTCCGGCCACAGCATGCCGAGCAGAATTTCATTGGCGAGCGTATGACGCTTGTTGAGAGTTTCGGCCACCAAAATCAGAATTGGATCCTGGCTTGCGTCACCCGGGACTGTCGAATACAGCGCCGCGATACGCACCGGGTCGCCGCGGTAGCTGCCGTCATAATAGACCGGCTTTCCCGGCGGCGCTTGCTCCGGTGGAAGCGGCAGCCCATGGTATCCGGAAACGAATACGCCCTTGCTGTCGGTGACGGCGTAATAAATGCGATCATGTTTGTCGGATTCGAGCATGTCGATTGCGGCGCGCGGCAGATCGATTCGCAAATGGCCTTCCTGGACGTGCGCCTGCCGGCTGATATCGAGCGCTGAATCGAACAGCGCATAATCGTAAGCGAGTGTCGCGAAATTAAATGCGTAATAATAGGTAATTACCGAACTCACCAGCGTGATGAATATGATCGGCGCAAGCAGCGAGATCAGCAGCTGATGCCGCAGCGTAGCTGTTTCCGGCAGTTGCGTCACCCGTTGCTGGCCGGCAATGGCTTTCATGCATCCTTCTCGAGCAGATAACCAAGTCCGCGGATGGTGCGGATCGCAACGCCGGCGGGCTCGAGTTTCTTGCGCAACCGGTGGACATAGACTTCAATCGCATTGCTTCCGACCTCATCGTCCCAGCTATAAAGCTGCTCGGCAAGCTGATCCTTGTTGACGACGCGCCCGCTGCGCAGCATCAGCACTTCCAGCACGCCCAACTCGCGCGCCGAGAGCTCGAGCGCTACGCCGGCAAGCGTCGCGCGCCTGCCGCTCGTGTCGAGCGTCAGCGGTCCATGCGTGAGCAGCGAGCTGCCGCCCGACTGACCGCGGCGTATCAGTGCGCGCGCGCGCGCCTCGAGCTCGGGTAAATCGAATGGCTTGGTCAGGTAGTCGTCGGCGCCCAGATCAAGCCCTTTGACGCGGGCGGCCAGCGCGTCACGCGCGGTCAGTACCAGCACGGGCACCGTGGCGCCGCGCCGCCGCAGGCGTTTGAGCACCTCAAAGCCGTCGATTTTCGGGAGTCCCAGATCGAGGATCACCAGATCGTAATGCTGCGCGGCGAGCACGTGGTCGGCCTTCTCGCCGTCGCTTACGCAGTCGACTGCAAAGTCCGATTGGCGCAGTGAGCGCGTCAGCCCGTCAGCGAGCAGAGGGTCATCTTCGACTATAAGCACGCGCATCAGAATTCTTTGAGGAAGCCCGGATCAGGATCATCGGTGCCAAATAATCGGTAATGCCCCTCACTCAAGAGATCTACCCGGTGGACGCCGTGTTCCTGAACTGACATTCGCTCGCCAACTGAATCGTAAAAGTTTACGCGCCTATAGTGTAACCCAGTGGTAAAGTGGCGCGTGGCGAGGGGATTTCGCGTTTCCCAAGAATGATTTAAACGTTCTAAGTCCCGACTATTGATCACGTCCACTTGGTGCCGGCTACGAAATGTGATTTCGTGCTGCGATACGTCGATACCTAAACTAACAAACATTATCGTTGCGATTACTCCTGAACCTCCATCATGCATCTACATAAAGTATTCATAGCGTTGCTGGTGTTCACGACGATTATGACTGGATGCGGCAAAAGCGACGCGCCGGACGCGACATCGAAATCCGTCCCCGCGCGAGATGCTTCTGCCAAGTCGGTTCAGTTACCGGCCGCACAGAAGCAGTTTCTGACGATCGAGGCGGTCAGCGCTTCCCAGACTGCGAATGTGCTTGCATTGCCGGGCCGCGTGACGTTCCGCCCGCAGGCACAGTCCGCGGTCGGCGCGACGGCGGCGGGGCGCGTGGTTGCCGTGTTGGTTCAGGCCGGGCAGGCAGTCAGGGCCGGTGCGCCGCTCTTAACCATCGAAAGCGCCGATGCGGCGGCTGCGCGCGCTACACTCGATCAGTCAGCGACCCGGCTCGCCACCGCTGAAAGCGTCTTCAGGCGCCAGGACGAGATGATCAAAAAAGGTGTCGGCCTCGAGATTGAACGACAGGAAGCCGAAGCGCGCCTGAAAGAGGCGCGCACCGAGCATGAACGGGCGCGGCAGGCAGTAACGTTGATCGGAACTGGCCAAGGCTTCCGGGTTACGGTAAGGGCGCCATCAAATGGCGTTGTCATGTCGATACGCGTGGCAGCCGGTGCCACGGTCGCGCCAGGTGGCGAAGCGCTGCTCGAATTGGGTGATCCATCCCACCTGCAGGTGGTCGCGCAGGTGCCGGAAAGCGATTTGGGCCGCATTGCGGTCGGCCAGGAAGCGGAGGTCGAACTGCCCGCGCTTGCCGTGCGTGTCGCGGCGAAGGTTGAGAATTTCAGTCCGCGCGTCGACTCGGAGTCGCGCCGCACGCAAGTGTATTTTGCGCTTGCCAAGCGCGTCGATGGCTTGCGGGCCGGCATGCTGGCCCAAATCGCCCTGCGCGTGGGCGCTGAGAAAGGAATTTCGGTTCCGGTTTCGGCGGTGCTGATTAAGGACGGCAAACGCCGGGTGGTCTACATCGAGCGGTCTGACGGCGCTTTCGAAGCCCGCGACGTACAAACGGGCCATAACCGCGAAGGTCGGGTGGTGATCTTGCAGGGCCTCGCCGCTGGCGACAAAGTGGTGGTGCGCGGCGCCTTGCTGCTCGATAACCAGGCAGAACAGCTGCTCTAATCATGCTGCGCCTGTTGATCGAGACCTGCGTTCATCGCCGCGTGGCGGCGTTGTTTGCGACTTTGGTCGTGGCTGCGTTCGGACTGCGCGCCTATCTCGACACACCCATCGAGGCTTACCCTGACGTTACCAATACCCAGGTCACGGTCATCACACAGTTCCCCGGCAATGCGCCGGAGGAGATCGAGCGCCGCATCACGGTGCCGCTCGAGCGGGAGTTGAACGGTACCCCCGGAGTGATCTTGATGCGCAGCGAGAGTCTTTTTGGATTGTCGTTGATCACCCTGACTTTTTCAGACGACACGGCCAGCTTTCCTGCTCGCACTGTGGCGCTGCAACGCGTCGCTGCCGCTGAGCTGCCGCCGGGAGTGACGCCCGAGCTTGCGCCCGAAGCGACACCGTTGGGTGAGGTCTACCAGTTCCGACTCGCGAGCGACCGTCACGATCTCTATCAGCTGCGCTCCGAGATGCAATGGAACGTCGTGCGTGTGCTGCGCCAAGTGCCGGGCGTAGCCGATATCGTGCCCTTCGGAGGCTACCTCAAAGAGGTGCACGTCCGGGTTGACGCCGCGCGCCTGTTCGCCCTCGGTTTGACGCTGGCCGACGTCGAGCAGGCACTTGGGAAATCCAATTTGAACATCGGTGGCGGTTTTCTGCAGAACGGCGACCAGGAATTCACGGTGCGTGGCATCGGCTATCTGGAATCGCCCGAGGACATCAAGCGCATTATGCTCAAGAGCAAAGACGGAACCGCGGTGACGGTCGGCGATATTTCCAGCGTGGTGCAGTCGTACACGCCGCGGCGCGGCACAGTGGGAGTCGGCCTCGAAAAAGAAGGCATCGAAAGCTTCGTGTGGATGCGGCGCGGCCAGAACCCTTCAGTGGTACTGGATGGCATTCATGACAAGGTGCGCGAATTGAACGAGACCATACTGCCCAAAGGCATGAGCATTGAAATCTTTTACGACCGCAGCGACCTGGTCGGGCTGACACTGTCAACGGTCCACAAGAATCTTTTGAGTGGTTTTGTGCTGGTGGTTGGTGTGGTATGGCTGTTTCTGCGCAGCGTTGCGGGCTCGGTTGCCGTAGCCGTGGTTATCCCGCTGTCATTGCTGGTGGCTTTCCTCGGCCTTTACGCACTGGGCCTTCCGGCCAACCTGATCTCGATGGGTGCCATCGATTTCGGCATCCTGGTCGATGGCGCCGTGGTGTTGGTGGAAAATGTCATCCATGCTTTGCGCCACGACCCGCCCGCCGACCGGCGTGGCGTGCTGCGGCTGGTGGTGCTTTCGGCGGTGGATGTGGGGCGTCCCACGCTTTATGCCATGCTGATCATAATCGCCGCGCTGGTGCCGGTATTCACACTGCAATCGGTCGAGGGGCGCATTTTCCGGCCACTGGCGCTCACTTACTCCTTTGCTTTGATCGGTGCGCTGGTATTCGCGCTGACGCTGGTACCCGCGGTGTGTGCGGCGTTGTTTCGGCCGCGGGACGCCCAGCTTCAGGATCCAGCTTGGATCGAGCGGTTGCGGGCGCGCTATCGGCGATCGTTGTCGTGGGTACTCGACCGACGGGCGATCGTTTTCGCGGCGGCATTTGTCCTGCTCGCGCTCGGAGCGCTGACGCTTTCCCGCCTCGGGACCGAATTTCTGCCGGAACTGGACGAGGGTGACATTCAGCTGTTTGTCGAAATGCCACCGAGCATCTCGCTGGAAAAGGGACAGGACATCCTGCTCGAAGTCCGCCGCCGGATACTGGCTTTTCCCGAGGTTAGAAAAACTTTGAGCGAGCAGGGGCGCCCTGAGGACGGTACCGACAACGAGGGTGTCAACATGAGCGAGACCTTCATCCGCCTGAAGCCGCTGGGAGAATGGCGCCCGGGCTGGAACAAAAAGCGCTTGATTCATGAGATGCGTGCGTCGCTGTCCGAAATCCCGGGTGTGCGCTATAACTTCTCGCAACCGATGAGGGACAACATCGAGGAGGCGGTCAGCGGCGTGCGCGGCAAGGTAGTGCTGAAGGTGTTCGGCCCTGATCTCACACGCATGCGGACCACGCTGGAGCAGGCCAAGGAAGCGCTCAAGACGGTGCCGGGCATCGTCGATCTCGATCTTTACCGGGACGCTTCGACGCCGCAGTTGCAGGTTCGGTTCAACCGCCAGGCGCTGGCCCGCGGTGGCGTCACGATGGAAGACGCGCAGCGCACCCTCGAAACCGCTTTGGCGGGGCGTGTGGTGACCACCATGTGGGAGGGAGAGCGCCCGGTACCCTTACGGTTGATATTGCCATTGGAGATTCGCGATGATCCCGAAAAGATCGGCGCCATTACGGTCGCCGCCGAGGGCGGCGCCCGTATCCCACTGCGCGATCTCGCGACCTTGCAGGTCGCCAGTGGCCTGGCGTCGATCAACCGGGAAGGCAATAGTCGTTACCTGGCTTTGAAGTTCAACATCGACGGCAGGGACATGGGCTCGGTGGTAAAGGATGCCATCGCTACCGTAAGCCGCAGCGTGCAGCCGCCCGAAGGACACTACTTCGTCTGGGGCGGCGAATTCGAGAATCAGCGAAGGGCAGTCGCCCGGCTCAAGCTCGTGGTACCCATGGCCGTGCTGATGGTCCTCGGACTGTTATATGCGGCGATGAACTCGGGGCGTAGTTCTCTCGCGATTCTGCTCACCGTCCCGTTTGCTCTCACCGGCGGCCTCTTTGCCTTGCTGGTTACCGGTGTGGCGCTTTCGGTAAGCGCGGCGGTCGGATTCATCGCGCTGCTGGGTCAGGTTTCGTTGATGGGTGTGCTGGTCCTGAGCGCAGCGGAAGTGCGGCGGCGAAATGGTGAGGCGCTAACTACCGCACTGATCCAAGGCGCGAGCGAACGCTTGCGTCCGGTACTGATGGCCTCTCTGCTCGCCTTGGTCGGGCTATTGCCGATGGCGGTCTCCACTGGCGTCGGCAGCGAAACGCAGCGTCCCTTCGCTCTCGTAGTGGTAGGCGGCATGCTCACCACGCTGGTCGTGGCCCTCTTCGTTCTGCCCGTGTTCTACAGTCTGATTACAACGCGCAAACTCATCACTCCAGAAGAGGCAGACGCATGATGCCAATGAATAGTCGATTCTCAGCAGCCATGTTTGCGATTTTATTTCTGAGATTTGCGCCGGCTTATGCTCAGGAGAACACGCCAGTGCCGGATGTCGTGGATCTGCCGGCAGTGTTGCGGCTCGTGCGCGACGCGAGTCCGCGATTGTCTATCGAACGCCAAGCTGTGGCCGGTGCCGAGGCGAATCGCATAACGGCAGGCGCGTATCCGAATCCGACCGTGAGTTACGGGCGCTTTCGGCCGAGCGGAGGTCAGGCCACGCTATTCGAAGGCAGTCGCCAGGAGCAAACCACCGTCGAGCTTCCTCTGCTAATAGCCGGCCAGCGGTCGGCGCGCGTGGCGAAGGCTGAACGCGAGATTGAGGCAGCCCGGGCGCGTGTTGCCTCCGGCGCCAGTTCGCTCGCCGCCGAAGCGGGGAGCGCTTTTGTGGCCTTACTCGCGGCGCAGGAGAAGGCGGCATTGCTTTCCACAGCGAACGAGGAACTCGTCCGGCTGCACGATTTGGTTGCCGGTCGGGAAGCCGGGGGCGCGGCAAGCCGATATGACCTGACCCGTCTGCAAGTCGAACTCGGTGGCTTTCGCACGAAACTCGAGGACGCGAAAGCCGATATAACGGATCGCGCCGGCAATCTCGCGGCATTGCTGGGATTGCAAAACTGGCGACCGCGCGCATCCGGCATTCTGCGTCCCTTGGCGCTCAGTGCGGACACGCTCAGTAATCCGCGCGAGCGCGCCGCCACCAGCCCTGCAACTATCATGGCGTTGCGCGAGGAAACTGTGGCGCAAAGCGGCGTCGAAGTGGCACGGCGGGAGCGCTGGCCGGTGCCATCTGTAAGCGCCGGCCGTTCCTGGACCAGCGAGCCTTTCGGCGCGGCGAATTTCCTCGGCTTGAGCGTAGAGATTCCGGTTCTCGACACCCGACGCGGTCCGCTGGCAAAGGCCGAGTCTGAGGCGACGTCTGCGGCGCTCCGGCGGGAGCTTGCAGTAGCAGAGGTTGCCACGAATCTCGAACGCTATGCCAACGTGATCGCGGCCCGCCAGGCTGCGCTGCAACGCTTCCAGGAAGAGGCGTCCGCACGTCTGCCGTTGCTCAAACAGATGGCGGAAGATGCATATAGGTTCGGGCGCAGTTCTATTTTTGAATTGCTGGATTCAACGCGTTCTCGTTATGAGTTGCACCAGACCCGCATCGATCTCGTCGCGGCTCTTTTCGAAGCGCAGTTGCGTTTTCTGGCGACCAGCGGTGATCTCGAACGCAGCATTGGACTTACTGCCCAGCCTCCCCGGTAATAAACCGCGCGCTTCTCCATCGCGCCAAAGTCGTAATACCTCCGCGTAAGCTTTGCGTAAGATATTATTGCTACTGTTTGTGGGTCAGGTTGCGGCAGCACGGGATGTCGCAGCAAAGCTATTCCGGGATGTCATGACGTGATGTTGTCAGGTTTGCGTACGTTTGCTCTTGCCTTCCTGCTCGGGGGCCTGAGTGCTGTGGCTGCCGGCGCTGAACCGGCGCCCCGCCCGGCTTTCATGAACGCCGACCTGGAGCAGCTGACTCTGCGCCAGGCGGAGATTTTGTTTGCCGAACGTAACCGCGAGATCCAGCTCGGGCAGCGGCAGGTCGAAGTAGCGCAGGCTGAGCGTCTGAGCGCTGCGGCGCGGCCTAATCCCAACCTTTCATTCAGTGCAAGCTCGCTTAGTCCACAGCGGGGCCTCGGCTCTGGCGATCTGCGCGACAAGCAAATTAACTCTGTAGTCGGTCTCGATAGGTTGTTCGAGCGCGGCGGCAAGCGCGAGATTCGCATGCAGGCAGCTGACCAGAATATCCGGGCGAGCCGCGGTGACTACGCCGACATCCAGCGTCAGCAGAAAGTCGCACTCTATGGCGCTTATTATGATTTAGTGGCCGCGCAGGAAAGGCAGCGCATTGCCACCGAAACCGCGGGACTATTCCAAAAGACCATCGACGCGGTCGAACGCCGTTTCAAGGCAGGCGATATCTCGGCCTCCGACGTGGCGCGTATCCGTGTCGACGCGTTACGCGCACAGAATGACGCGCGTGCTGCCCAGGCCGAGCGTCAGAAGGCGCAGACTGCATTGGCGTATATCATCGGCGCCGAGCGCGACGCCGCGCGTATTAACGCAAGTGACAACTGGCCCGAAACCGGACCTGCCGCCGATGCGCTCGAAATCGAAAAAGCGCTCGCCGGGCGCGCCGATGTGCAGGCGGCACAGGCGCGGCTTGCCGCGGCAGAGAAGAACCGCGAGCTCGCGCGCGCGCTGCGCACACGCGACGTCACTGGCTCGGTGCAATTTCAGCATTTCCCGGGGGATTTCAGCAACAACTCATTCGGCATCGGCGTCAGCATTCCGCTGTTCCTGGGCTACAACTTTGAGGGCGAAATCCGCCGTACCGAGGTCGAGCTGCAGATCGCACGCGAAAACCATGAGCGTGTTCGGGCGCTGGCGCTCGGCGAGATCGTTTCGCGTCGCGCCGAGCTCGACGCGGCGCGCGAGCGCGTGCAACGATTTCGCGAATCCCTGCTGATAGAGGCGCAAAAGGCCGCGGATGCAGCTGAGTACGCTTACAGCCGCGGTGCGATCGGCGTGATGGATCTGCTCGATTCGCGGCGTCAGCTTTATGCAACGCGGCTTGAAGCCTCGAGCACCCAGGCCGATTACGCCAAGTCGCTTGCCGCGTGGCAGGCCGCGATAGCTGCGGTCGAAATCGCGCAGCCCTAAGCAAGCGCGACTTCGGATCAATCACAACAACACATACCGACATGCATAAAAAAAGCAGGGAGCAGTACGGCGTTGGCACGATGCGGTTCAGCTGTTACGCCATGATACTGGCGGCTGCGTTGACTGCAGGTTGCGAGAAGCCCGCTAAAAGCGATGCCGTGCCGGAAGCCAAAGTCGACGGTGAAACGATCACTTTCCCGCACGGCAGCCCCCAGCTCGCCTCGCTAAATTCGGAGCCCGCGATCGAGCGCCCGGGAGCGCAAGATATCCTCAACGGCAGGCTTACCTGGAACGAGGACAAGACGGTGCGCATTTACACGCCGTTTGCAGGCCGCGTCAGCCGCATCCTGGTGCAGCCGGGCGACAAGATTCAGGCGGGCCAGACGCTTGCTGTCATCGCTTCGCCCGATTTCGGCCAGGCCCAGGCCGACGCGCGCCGCGCGCAAGGCGATTACGCGCTGGCAAAGCAGAACCTCGCGCGCGTCAAAGATTTGCACGAGCATGGCGTTGCAGCGGCAAAAGATTTGAACGCGACGGAAGCCGATTACGCGCGCGCCGAATCCGAGCTGCAGCGCACGCAAGCGCGACTCAAACTCTACGGCGGCGGCGCCAACGTCGACCAGACCTACGCGTTGAGGAGTCCGCTAGGCGGGGTCGTAGTCGAAAAAAACATCAATCCCGGCCAGGAACTTCGTCCCGACCAAATGGGCGCCGGCGTGCCGGCGCTGTTCGTGATCACAGATCCGGCCTATTTGTGGGCGCTGCTCGATGCGACGGAGAAGGATCTGCCGCAGCTCAAGCTCGGCAAACCGATTAAAATCCGCGTGCCCGCGTTTCCCGAGACTGCATTCGACGCCAGGATCGCCACGATTTCGGATTTCCTCGATCCGACCACCCGCACGATCAAGGTGCGCGCGACGCTGAACAACGCGCAACGCACGTTGAAAGGCGAAATGTATATCACCGCGGCAATCAACGGCGGCGCGAGCATGGTACTGCAAGTGCCAACGCGCGCCGTATTCTTCCAGGGCGGCCGGCATTTCGTATTCGTCGATAACGGCGACGGCAGATTTATGCGTCGGGAGGTGAAAGTCGGCAATTCCTCTGACGGCAGCATGACAATTACCTCGGGACTGCAGACTGGTCAGAAGGTTGTCAGCGATGGCGCGCTGTTGTTGCAGCAGATGTTGCAGCCGCGCCGCGTTGTCAATTAGCCATTCCCGCAACGGCACGCCGCCGCATTCATGATCAAGAAACTCGTAGAGTTTGCGCTCACCAAGCCGCTGTTCGTGATCCTTGGCGCGATCCTGTTTATCGGCGGCGGCGTAATCGCCTTCATGCAACTGCCGGTGGAGGCTTTCCCGGACGTTACAGATACGCAGGTCAACGTGATCACGTTGTTTCCTGGTCGTGCCGCCGAGGAAGTTGAGCGACAGGTCACGCTCCCGCTCGAAGTCGCACTGGCAGGGCTGCCGAATTCAATCCGCATGTTTTCGCATACGCAGTTTGGATTGTCATTCATCATTATTACTTTCAACGATGCCGCGAACGCCTATTTCGCGCGGCAACAGGTCGAGGAGCGACTGCGCGAAGTTGATCTCCCGGATAACGTGCAGCCGCAGCTTGCGCCTTTGTCGACTCCAATCGGCGAGATTTATCGTTATCGCGTCAAGTCTGATCAGCTCAATTCGCGCGAATTGCGCACGGTCCAGGACTGGATCGTGAGTCGTCAGCTGCGCCTGATACCGGGCGTGGCAGACGTCGTGAGCTTCGGCGGCTTTATCAAGCAATACGAGGTCAATCCCGATCTCGCCAAGATGAAGTACTACAAGATTCCTTTGCAGCAGCTGTTCGCCTCGCTGCAGCGCGCCAACTCCAACGCCGGCGGCGGCTATGTCGAGGAAGGGCATCAGCAATTCCTGATCCGCGGCATCGGCCTGCTGCGCTCGGCCGACGAAGTGCTGAACGTCATGGTGGCCGAGCGCAACGGCGTGCCCGTGCTGGTCAAAGACATCGCATCGCTTTCGATCGGGTCGGTGCCGCGTCAGGGCGTCATCGGTCAGGACAAAGACGATGATGCCGTCACCGGCATCGTGCTGATGCGCAAGGGTGAGAACCCGTCGTCGGTGCTGACCGCGGTGAAACAGAAAGTTGATCTGCTCAACAGCTCGATGCTGCCGAAAGGTGTGGAGGTCGTGTCGTACTACGATCGCAGCTGGCTGATCGGCAAGACTTTGAAAACTGTGTTCACCAACCTGGTCGAGGGCGCAATGCTGGTCGCGCTCGTGCTGCTGCTCTTTCTGGGCAATCTGCGCGCAGCGCTGATCGTCGCGCTGATTATCCCGCTGTCGCTGCTCGGAACCTTTCTCGGTTTGACCTGGATTGGAATTCCAGCCAACCTGCTTTCGCTCGGCGCGATGGACTTCGGCATCATCGTCGACGGTGCCGTGATCGTGGTCGAAAATGTATTCAGGCGGCTGTCGGAAAGCAAGGAATTTCACGGCGACAAAGTCGATAACCGCGAGGATGAGCACCGTCTTAAGGTCATACTCGATGCCGCAGTCGAGGTGGGACGTCCCACGCTGTTTTCGATGCTGATCATCATTGCCGCGCATATCCCGATCTTCACGTTGCAGCGCCATGAAGGTCGTATTTTCGCGCCGATGGCCTATTCGGTGACTTCAGCATTGATCGCGTCGTTGATCTTTTCGCTCACGCTGGTACCGCTGCTGTGCTATGTCATGTTGCGCAAGAAGTTGCCGCACCACGACAATGCACTCGTTGAACGCTGCAAGAAAATCTACGAGCCGGCGCTCGTCTGGGCACTTGGACACAAGAAACTGGTGGTGGCCGCTGCAATTGGCTCGCTTGCGGCGAGCCTGGCGGTCGCGCCGCAACTCGGCACAGAGTTTTTGCCTGAGCTCAATGAAGGCTCGATATGGCTTAATGTACAGTTGCAGCCGAGCGTATCGGTGACGGAAGCATCGCTCGAGATGGTGCGCATCAGGGATGCGCTCAAGGATATCCCTGAAATCAAAACTATCGTCTACAAAGCCGGACGTCCCGAGGACGGTACCGATCCCAAACTCATTAGCATGGCGGAAATCCTGGTTGATCTGAAGCCGGAACCGGAGTGGACGCGCCACGTGACCAAGCGCGACGTCATGCTAGAGATGAGCCGCGATCTTTCGAGAATTCCAGGTATCCAGCCGAGTTTCTCGCAGCCAATCCGCGACAACATTCTGGAAAGCATTTCGCAGATCGACGGCCAGATTGTGGTCAAGATTTTTGGTGATGATCTTGACCAGTTGCGCGACAGGGCCGGCAAAGTGCTGACGGCGATCTCCGATGTGCCGGGCGTGGCAACCGCGATGATCGACCGCCAGGGCGAATTACCGCAGACCCTGATCGAGATCGATCGCGCGCAGGCGGCGCGTTATGGGCTCAACGTTGCCGACATCGAGGACGTGATCGAGACAGTGCTTGGCGGCAAGGTCGCAACCAGCGTGTGGGAAGGCGAGAAGCGTTTCGGCATAGTGGTGCGGCTTAAAGAGGATCAGCGTGACCTGGATGATTTGCCGAATATCCTGGTGACGACACCCAACGGGGTTTATCTGCCGCTATCGCAAGTGGCGAAAATCCGGACGATCGGCGGCAGTATGAACATCAGCCGCGAGGACGGCCGGCGCGTGATCGCGATCGGCGTGTTCATTCGCGACCGCGACATGGGCAGCGTCGTCGCCGACATGAAGACGCGCGTGGCGAAACTGGGCAAGCTGCCTCAGGGCTACAACATGAGCTGGTCGGGCGAGTTTGAGAATCAGGAGCGTGCGATGGCGCGCTTGTCGGTGGTCGTGCCGTTGTCGGTGCTGCTGATCTTCATCTTGCTGTTTGATGCGTTCGATTCATTCAAGAGCGCGCTGCTGATCATACTCAACATTCCATTCGCGATGATCGGAGGCATCTTCGCGCTGCTTTTCACCGGCATTCCGCTCTCGGTGTCGGCGGCCATCGGATTCATCGCCCTGTTCGGTCAGTCGGTCTTGAACGGCGTGGTGATGGTGACTTATTTCAATCAGCTAAAACGCGCCGGCGCAACGCCGGTCGAAGCCGTCATCAAAGGCTCGCTCGTCAGGCTGCGCACGGTTTTGATGACTGCGATGCTCGCAATGTTCGGTTTATTGCCGATGGCGCTGTCACACGAGATCGGTTCCGAAACCCAGAAGCCGCTCGCGGTGGTCGTGATCGGCGGATTGATCACGGCGACGCTGTTGACGCTGATTGTTTTACCCACGCTTTACGTGCTGTTCGAACGCCGCAGTAAGCCCGCGCCGCTGCGCGCCGAAGCGCAGCCATGACGTTGCCACTACGACGAATTCGAGCTTCGTAAGCTTGGTGTAAGGTCAGCGGCTTAAGCTATGAACGTGGCGAGATTGGAAGCGGTTCCGTAGCTCGCATCCGCATCCGGTCGAGCCACATTCCTCCTCGGAGTTGCAGGGGGATCATTGTTGCTGAGACGGTGATCAACCCGGACTCAATTGCCGGTCGGCGGGGCAACCCGTCGGCCGGAATTTTTTTAGGTGCAGGGTTGATCTAAACCCGTACGCGATCCCGCACACGTCGATACCGCGATATCCACACAGGAATGGTTCGGGCGCTGTTTTCGCGCGCTGCGAGTATTACGACCCCGATCTAATGTGACATATTGAACGCCTTGCGCTAAAAACCTTCCCTTAAGTCTTGATTTTTGGTATGTTATTGCTGTCGGTCGTTTGACGCCGGCGATCCGTGGGTTGACTGCAGGAGAATTATGCTTACGAAACGCTTTGCTTTGCGCTCGATAGTGTGCGCGTTTGGTGTGGTGGCATGGCTTGCGTTGCCATCGGCAAACGCTGCGAACGGCAAGCATCGAGTCCATGTACAGTATCCGGCCAAATCCGCCGCTAAATACACTGTTAAACGGGTCTCCAGGGCCCCCGCGCACAAATACGCGGCGAGTCACGAGCGCTTCGAACTCACGGCTGACGGTCTGCCCAGCCTTAAGTCCGCGGCGGCACTCGTTGTCGATTTCAACGACGGCCAGCAGATCTACGGCAAGAACACGCAAGGCGTGACGCCGATTGCGTCCATCACCAAACTGATGACTTCGATGGTGGTGCTCGACGCAAACCTGCCGCTCGACGAAATGCTTTACGTTGATACGGCCGACCTCGATTCCATCAAGCACACGTACTCGCGTCTCGCGGTCGGCACTGGACTGCCGCGACGCGATATGCTGCGGCTGGCGCTGATGTCGTCTGAAAACCGTGCTGCAGCGTCGCTGAGCCGCTCCTATCCCGGCGGCAGAACAGCTTTCACCGCCGCGATGAACAGCAAAGCAGTCGAACTCGGTATGTCGAACACCCATTTTGTCGATCCGACCGGATTATCGAGCGAAAACGTGTCGACTGCGGAAGACCTGGTCAGGATGGTGAAGGCCGCCTATCAGTACCCACTCATCCGCGAATTCACCACGACAACTGCGCACGAGGTCGAGACCATGTCGGGACGCAGCCTACAATTCCGCAATTCCAACGGATTGGTCAAGAATCCGGAATGGGAAATCGGTTTGTCCAAGACAGGCTATATCAGTGAAGCGGGACGCTGTCTGGTGATGCAAGCCAAGATTGGCGCACGCCACGTCGTCATCGTGCTGCTCGATTCGTTGGGCAAATACACCCGTCTCGCCGATGCACAGCGCATCAAGAAGTGGCTCGAGAGTCACAGCGGACGCAATCCCGGTATCGGTTGATCCCGCCCGCGCGCGGAATTCGTCGTTAGCTGTCCGCATTCGGTCCTAGTGAGGTCTTGTCGCGCCTGTGGGCGGTTGCGCCGGGATGATTATGTCCAGGTATGTCATTCACGACTTGCTGCCGCCGCAGGTGAGTCAGCTCGACGAAGTCATGGCCGGGTTGTCGCGGCCGCAAAAAGAGATTTCACCCAAGTATTTCTACGATGCTCGCGGTTGCGAGTTGTTCGAAGCGATCTGCCGACTCCCGGAATATTACCCGACGCGTACCGAGCTTGCGATCATGCGTTCGCACGCGCCTGCGATGGCCGCCCGGCTCGGCCGCGACTGCGCGCTGATCGAGATCGGCTGCGGTAACAGCGAGAAGACGCGCTTGCTGCTGAAGGCATTGCAGCCGGCGGTGTTTGTGCCGGTAGATATCGCGCGCGAGCAGCTCGAAGCCTCGTGCAATACGCTCGCGCAGGCGTTTCCGAAGTTGAGCATGATTGCGTTGCGCGCGGATTTCGCGCTGCCTCTCGCATTGCCGGAATCGCAATTACGGCACGCGCGCCGCCGCGTGCTTTATTTTCCGGGCTCGACCATCGGTAATTTCACTCCGGCTGATGCACACGCGTTTCTCGCGCGCTGGGCGCCGACGCTGGGCGCGGGCGGGGGCGCGTTGATAGGTGTCGATCTGAAGAAAGCCCCGGCGCTGCTCAATGCCGCGTATAACGACGCGCAAGGGGTAACCGCGGCGTTCAACCTGAATCTGCTGACGCGAATCAATCGCGAGCTCGGCGCTGATTTCGATCTGCGCACTTTTCGCCATCTCGCGCGCTATTACCCGGAGCGCGGCCGCGTCGAAATGCACCTCGAGAGCACGCGTGATCGGCAGGTGAGTATCGCGGGACAAAGCTTCGCGTTCCGGACGCGGGAAACAATACATACCGAGAATTCGTGCAAGTACTCAGTGGGCGAATTCCAGGACCTCGGCCGCGCCGCCGGATATGAACCGGTGCAATGCTGGGTCGACGAGCACAATCTCTTTTCCGTGCATTACTTTGCGCTGCCGTAGTTCCAGGCCTGATCACTCGGCGCGGATGTCGCCGCTTTGACCATCAAGCAGGGCGGGTCCGCAGCATATAATAATCGAATATCGACAAATACCAGGAGATCCGTCATGACGTCGCGCATCAAAATGAGCAATCCCAAGGGTCTGTCCAAGCCAGCCGGCACGTATTCGCATGTCGCGCGCGCGCAAGCGGGAGAATTGCTGTTCATCGCAGGGCAGGTTGCGGTCGATGCCAATGGCAAGATCGTCGGCGCCGGCGATTTCAGCGCACAAACGCGCCAGGTGTTTCGTAACCTCCTCACCGCGCTCGAATCGGCAGGCGCGGGCTACCGCAATGTCGCTCAGTTCACCACCTATCTCGTCAATTCGCGCGATATCGCGAAACTCAGGGCGTTCCGCGAGCGTTATTATCCGAAATTCTTTCCTGACGGACAGTATCCGCCCAATACGCTGCTGGTCGTCGACCGGCTCGCAAGCGAAGAAATGCTGCTTGAGATCGCCGCGATAGCAGTGCTCGACTGACGCGATAACGGACGCGTTCCACAGCGCGGACATTGACCGCGGCGCGCGATCTGGTCTATTGTGGCGCGCTCGATTCAGGGTCCACTCAATCAAGGGGAAATAAATACCATGGGAAAAGGCGACAAAAGAACTCTGCGCGGAAAAATTTTCAAGGGTTCGTACGGGAAAACCCGTCCGCATCATCCGAAAAAGAAGCCAGCGGTGAAACGTCCCGGCAAGAAAAGTTAGCGTGATTGCGCGCCGCGGTTGAGAAAGCCGGGCGGCGCGCGGTTCCCCGCTGCCGATTCAGGTTAATGCCGCCGCGATGCGTTCGCGCGTAAACGGCAGGTCGCGCATGCGTACGTCCAACGCGTCATGCAACGCGTTGGCGATCGCCGCGGGAACCGGGCCGGCCGCAATTTCCCCTGCGCCCAGCGGCGCTGAGTCGGGCCGATTGATCAGGTGTACTTCGATGTGCGGTGCTTCGGGGAAAGTGAGTATTGGATATTCTTCCCAGTTGCGCGAGGTGACGCGCGCGCGATCGAACCGCACCTGTTCCTTGAGCGTCCAGCTGATGGCCTGGATGATCCCGCCCTCGACCTGATTGATGATGCCGTCGGGATTGATCGCCTGACCGACATCGACCGCAGCAACGGCGCGCGTGACATGAAGATCGGGTTCGAGCGCAAGCTCGATCACGACCGCCAGATAGCCATAGCCGTTCTTGTATTGCGAATAGGCGATTCCGCGCCCGATCGTGCCGTCGCTTTGCGCGCCGGGCTGCCAGCGTGCTTTCTGCGCGGCGAGCTCGATGACGGCGCGCGCACGCGGATCCTTCATATGCCGCAGCCGGAATTCGACCGGGTCGGCGCCCGCCGCCGCGGCAAGCTCGTCGATAAACGACTCGATCGCAAACACATTGGCGGTTGCGCCCAGCCCGCGCAGCGACGACACGCGCAGCGGCAGCTCCTCAACCCGGTGCGCGATCACACGCTGATTCGGAAAATCGTACATGGCGGGTGAATTGCGCGCCATGCCGCCGCCGCTTGACATCGGCGGATCGCCCTGCGGCCGGCGCGCCACCGGTTGGGCGAGATGCAGCGCCGCGATCAACGAAGAGACCTTGCTGTCTGTTTTGATCGTATTCGGGCGGTGCGTATGGCCGTTACTCCAGACTTCGAGCGTCCAGTCGACAATGTTGCCCTGCGTATCGAGCGCGCCGCGAGTTTTGACCACCATCGCCGGACCGTAAGGCTCCCACCCGAACTCGTCGTCGCGCATCCACTGGACCTGCACCGGACGTGGCGCCACCGCGCGCGCAAGGAGCACGGCATCGAGCGCTACGTCATCGGCGCCGTTGTGCCCGTAGCAGCCGGCGCCCTCGGCGTGATGCACGACGATTTTTTCGGCCGGCATGTCGAGCACGCCTGCGAGGTCGTGCCGCAAGGGGTAGACGCCCTGGCTGTGCGTCCATACTTCGATGCGA
>DASYSI010000392.1:0-3705 GCA_036003485.1 Burkholderiales bacterium
GCTGCTGAACGTCAACTGGACTTCGCCCGCCAGCAGTGCAATGCCTGCCGGTGCCGTGCCTTTGTACGGGACGCTCAGTATCTTCACCTTCGCCATCGCGTTGAACAATTCTCCGGCGAGATGACCCGAGTTGCCGGCGCCGGGGTGCGAATAGGAAAGCTGGTCGGGATTTTTTTTCGCGAGCGCGATCAGCTCGCGCGCATTTTTCACCGGCAGCGACGGATGAACGACGAGCAGCAGCGGAAAATTCACCATGTTGGCGATGGCCGTGAAGTCTCTGAGCGTATCGTACGGGAGCTTGCTGTAGATAAACGGATTGACCGCCAGCGGGCCGGCGGACGCGGCGGCGATGGTGTAGCCGTCTGGGGGAGAGGCTTTCAGGATTTCGAGTCCGACGATGCCATTCGCGCCCGCACGGTTGTCGATCGGCACTTGCTGTCCAAGACGTTCGGAAAGCTTCTGCCCGACGATGCGGCCGATAAAATCCACGCCGCCGCCCGCCGGAAAAGGCACGATCAATCGTATCGGCTTATTCGGGTACGCCTGAGACAGCACCGCAACCGGGCACGCGGCCAACACACCGAGCGCGAGCGTACACGTCCTTACGATGTTTGACGCCATCGTTTCCTCCCGTATTTTGTAATGCAGAGAAGTTCGCCGAATTAAGCGCGCTTGTCAACTACGCCAGCAATAGTATCTGCGCATGAAAAGCGGCGTCGTGGCGCGCCGTTTGCCACGTCGTCAGTTGCTGGAGGTTTTCTCACTTTGCAGAAGGCGCGCATCGAGCGCCTCGATCCAGTGCATCACCGGGAGCCCGGTTGCGGTTTGCAGATGCGACTGGCATCCGATGTTGGCGGTGATGATTGCGCTCGGCGCTCCCGAGGTCAATGCCGCGATCTTGTTATCGAGCAATTGCTGCGACAGCTCGGATTGCAGTATCGAATATGTCCCGGCCGAGCCGCAGCACAGGTGTGAATCGGGAACGGGCGTCAGATCGAAACCCAGCCCGCGCAGCAGCGCCTCGACCTTGCCTTTCATCCTGAGGCCATGCTGCAGCGAGCAGGGCGGATGAAACGCGAATTTCGAGTTTTGAGTTTCGGGTTTCGAGTTCAAAAGCGACAAAACCTTTTGTTTTTCCGCTGCGATCACTTCGCTTACATCCTTCATCAATGCGGAAATCCGCGCTGCTTTCCCGGCGTACGCCGGATCGCGTGAAAGCAGATGCCCGTACTCGGCGACCATGGTCGCGCACCCGCTTGCGGTCATCACGATCGCCTCGATGCCCTGTTCGACGTGCGGCCACCACGCATCGATGTTGCGCCGCGCGTAATCGAGTCCTTCCGTTTGCGCATTGAGATGATACGGCACGGCGCCGCAGCATCCCGCGCGCGGCGCGCGCGTGAGTTGGATCCCGAGCCGGTCGAGCACGCGCGCGGTCGCGGCATTGGTATTGGGCGACAGGCTGGGCTGCACGCAGCCTTCGAGCACCAGCATTTTGCGCGCGTGTGACGAAGTCGGCCACGGGATAGCGCGCGCCGGAGACGGAATCTTGCGCTTCAGCGCGCGTGGCAGCACGGGTTGCATCAACTTCCCGAGCTTAAGCAGCAGCGCGAACCGCGACGGACTGGGAATCACTGTGCGCAGCCCTTTGCGCATCACCGACTCGGCTGCGCCGCGGCCGACTTGCGCATCGACGACGTGCCGTCCGATGTCTACCAGCCGTCCATAGTCAACACCTGACGGACAGGTGGTTTCGCACGCGCGGCAGGTCAGGCAGCGGTCGAGATGGAGTTGCGTCTTGGCAGTGGCGGTCGCGCCTTCGAGCACCTGCTTAATCAGATAAATGCGACCACGCGGTCCGTCGAGCTCGTCGCCGAGCAACTGATAAGTCGGGCAGGTCGCAAGGCAAAAGCCGCAGTGCACGCACTTGCGCAGGATCGCGTCGGCTTCGCGGCCTGCGGGCGTGTCCCTGATGAAATCCGCAAGATGGGTCTGCATGCCGCGCGGCGATTATCTCAAGGTGTCAAATACTTTTTTGCGGTATTCGACGACGAACTGCAGCGTGCGCAAAATAGGATGGTGTTCGGGTACCGCCGCCGCAGCGATTTTCTTGTCGCTCAGGTCTTCCATAATCTCGCGCATCAGATCGGACACGAGCAGCACTTTGCGGCCGGCGAGCGTCGGATGGTTGACCCGGCTCGCCAGCGCGAAAATCGAGATTTGTTCGATTTTCTGCGGCAAATCGAGGCCGGGGAACAGGCTCGGAATGTATTTGAGGCCGGCATCGAATTTTTTTCTGAAGCGCCGCTCACGCTTTTCCCAGCTTTCCGCGTCCATCGACGCCTCGACGTGGATCAAATGCGGCGCGACCGGATCGAATGCGACGATGTCGAGCTCGCATTCGGTCCCTCCGCCTTTGGCTCGTTTGCCGACCGGCACGTTGCGCCGCACGAAATAACCTCGATATTCGTACCACTCGGTGACGAGTTGCTCGACAAAATTGTTTGCCATGTGAGAAGCCCCTACATCTCGTTGTACAGGCGGCCGGAATTGAAAATGCCGGCGGGATCGAAGGCGCGCTTGATATTGCGGTGTATGCTCATCAGCGCCGGGGGCAGCGGCTGAAACACGCCGGCCGATTTATCGCCGCCGCGAAACAGTGTCGCGTGCCCGCCGCCGGATTGCGCAGCAGCCCGCAGGACCCGCGCATCCGCATCGGCCGCGACCCAGCGCAGCGCCCCGCCCCATTCGATCAACTGCGCTCCGGGCAGATCGAGCGGCGGTGTCGTCGATTTGAGCGACAAGCGCCACAGTGGTTGCGGCGTTTTGAAGAAGGGGTCGGTGTGCTCGCGGATGCCCCGCCAGAAACGCTCGGCCTCGGCCGCATCGATACGCTCGCCGCCCAGTTTACCGATTGCCGCATCGACTGCAGCGGCTGCGCCCGACAGTCGCACGCAAAGCTTGCCGCCGCTCCAGGCCGTGGCGCTGATCGGCAGCGGCTGACCGGCCCATTCGTTGCTCGATGCGATCGCTTCGGCCGCGGTTTTCTCGAAACCCAAAGTGGCTTCGGCAACCGGCAGCGGCAGCACTTTGAGCGATATTTCAAGAATGACGCCGAGGGTGCCGAGCGATCCCGCCATCAGGCGCGAGACGTCGAATCCGGCGACGTTCTTCATGACCTGGCCGCCGAAACGCAGATCGTCCCCTTTGCCGTCGAGGATGCGCACGCCGAGTACGAAATCGCGCGCAGCGCCGGCATAGGCGCGGCGCGGGCCCGAGAGGCCGGCTGCAATGCAGCCGCCGAGGGTGGCCATCTTATTTTCCGGCGTACCCGGCACATTGTTTCCCTCTCCCCCCCGCGGGAGCGGGGCTGGGGGTGAGGGCGTCTGATCGAAATGCGGCGGCTCGAAAGCAAGCATCTGCTTTTTTGAATTCAGCGCTGCTTCGATCTCGTTGAGTGGTGTGCCCGCGCGCGCGGTAATCACAAGCTCAGTCGGCTCGTAATCGACGATGCCGCGATAAGCGTTGACCTCGAGGGTTTCTCCGCGCAGCTCACCGCCGTAGAAATCCTTGCTGCCGCCGCCGCGGATGCACAGCGGTGTCTTGTTTGACGCCGCAGCGCGTATCGCGTCGGCCAGCTGAGCAATGATTGCTTGCATGAATGACAGATCGTGAGGCAGTAAGCGTAAGGCGTTAGGCGTTAAG
>DASYSI010000393.1:0-2799 GCA_036003485.1 Burkholderiales bacterium
GTCATCGACAACCGTCCGGGCGGAGGACAGATGATCGGCACCGAAGTGATCGCGCGCGCGCCTCGCGATGGCTACACGATTGGTTACGCCAATGTCGTGACCCTGGCGATCAACCGCAGCCTGTACGCGAAACAGCCGTACGATCCGGACCGCGATCTGCAGTTGATCGCAATGACCAACGCGACTTACAACATGCTTGCGGTGAACAATGCATTGCCGGTCAAATCGGTGAAGGAGTTGATCGACTACGCGAAGAGCAATCCCGGCAAGCTGCTCAACGCGTCATCAGGCAACGGCACCACCGGGCATCTGGGCGGAGAATTGTTCAAGATCATGACCGGCACGCAGATCGTGCACGTGCCGTACAAAGGCAGCACGCAGGGCATCCAGGACCTGATCGCGGGCCAGGTGCAGATCATGTTCGACAACCTTACCTCGATCGGCCCAACTGTGAAATCGGGTCGCGTGCGCGGTCTCGGTGTGAGCAGCCCGAAACGCTCGCCGGTATTTCCGGATATCCCGGCGATTGCCGAAACAGTGCCCGGATACGAGACCAACGCGTGGGGCGGCGTGATTGCGCCCGCAGGTGTGCCCAAACCGATCATCGCCAGGCTCAACGCGGAGATCAATCAGGCGCTGGCATCAAAGACGCTGAAGGAGCGCTACGCCGCGACCGACACCGAACCGGTCGGTGGCACACCGGTGCAATTCGCCGAGTACGTCAAGAAAGAGAGCGCCAAATGGGCGGACGTGATCAGAAAATCGGGCGCGAAAATAGACTAAGGTAATCGATCATGATAAAGGGCGAAGATTTCGATCTGATCATCCGCAACGCAACCATCATTGACGGCACCCGAATGCCGCGTTACGCAGGCAGCATCGGCGTGCGCGCGAGCAAGATCGCGGACATAGGTGCGCTCGACGATGCGCGCGCGCACAGCGAGCTCGACGCGAGCGGCCAGATCGCTGCGCCTGGATTCATCGATGCGCACACGCACGATGACCGGCTGCTGCTGTCCGGACCGGACATGGCGCCGAAGGCGAGCCAGGGCGTCACTACCGTGATCACCGGCAACTGCGGAATCAGCTTGCCGTACGCTACCGCAAGCGGCGGCAAGGTTGTCGCCCCGCTCGATTTGCTCGACACCGGCGGAAGCTGGTTTACGTATCCAAGCTTCGCCGCTTATCGCGAGACTCTGGAATCCAAGCCCGCCGCGATCAACGCGGCATGCCTGCTCGGCCACACCACGCTGCGGGTCGCCACCATGGACCACCTTGATCGCGCGGCGACCCGGGCCGAGATTGCAAGAATGCGCGAGATGACGCGCGAGGCGCTCGCGAGCGGCGCGATCGGCGTTTCGACCGGGACTGCGTACACGCCCGCGGCCGCGGCGCCGACCGAGGAGATAATCGAAGTCTGCCGGCCGCTGACCGAATTCAACGCGCTCTACGTCACGCACATGCGCAACGAGGACGACGCAATCGTCGATGCGATGGAGGAGACGTTTCGAATCGGCCGCGAGCTCAATGTGCCGGTCGTGATCTCGCACCACAAGACCGTCGGTATCGCGAACCACGGTCGCTCGCCGGAAACGCTCGCGCTGATCACGCGCCGCATGCAAGAACAGCCGATAGGGCTCGACTGCTATCCGTATATCGCGTCCTCGACGGTAATGCGCGCCGACCGGCTCGCGCAGTCAACGCGCGTGCTGATCACGTGGTCGAAACCGCATCCTGAGTTCGCCGGAATGGAACTGCCCGAAGTCGCGCGCACGCTCGGTGTGAGCGAAACGGAAGCCGTCGAGCGCATCAACCCGGCCGGCGCGATCTACTTCATGCTCGACGAAAAAGACGTGCAGCGGATTCTCGCATTCGATGAAACCATGATCGGCTCCGATGGCCTGCCGCACGACGCCAAGCCGCATCCGCGCCTGTGGGGCACTTTCCCGCGAGTGCTTGGGCACTATTCGCGCGAGCTGAAACTGTTCCCGCTCGAGATCGCAGTGTACAAGATGACGGGATTGCCGGCGGCGAAATTCGGACTGGAAGGACGCGGAGCGATCAAGGTCGGCGCGCACGCGGATATCACGATTTTCGATGCCGACAAGATCGCCGATCGCGCCGATTTCGAGCACACGACCGAGCAGGCCACAGGCATCGGCGCGGTCATCGTCAATGGGGAAATCGTGTGGCGCGACGGCCGCGCGACAGGGAAGCGTCCGGGGCGGGTATTACAACGCCATCGCTGACTGGTGCAGGCTCGCCCTCATAATCTCAACATCCTGCCTTGCCCTCGCCCGAGGGCAAAGCAGGAACGGGCATTCATCATACTGGTGCTATCTACTAACGCCACGGAGACGTAATGACCGGCGGCGTAATGTCCCGCCGCTCGATGGTTCCTCCCGATAGGCTACTGGGCGAAGGGAGTGTGCGCGGGGCTGGCCGATCGAGAGACAGGACTGAAGGCCCCTTGGCAGATGCGGGACCGTTCGTGACCTCGCCCAAATCGTGCGTCGAATAAAGAATGTTCGGCGAGGGCTTGCCGCCGGCAAAGTCCCGAATATTGCCCAGCACGCGTTCGGTGGATTCGCGCGGGATCGGGCTATCATGTGCGGCGGTCGAGCGCGCCACCGTTACAAAAAGCAGCGCAATGGCAAGCAGAACACTCTGCGTAAGTCGACTGGACATAAGGTGCTCCTATAAAATAGTGTGCGTCTTCGTGGCGCGAACTGCCGTCCCGGTTCGGCATCGGTAATACCTGCGAGAGTCAGCGCAAGATTCGCGCCCGTTTTCTTCGAA
>DASYSI010000394.1:0-5896 GCA_036003485.1 Burkholderiales bacterium
ATCAGGTTTTCGTGCCGCAAGAAAATTTGCTGCCGGACGTTTCGGGCTTAAAAGGTCCGTTCAGTTGCCTGAACAAGGCGCGCTATGGCATCGCATGGGGCGCGCTCGGCGCCGCCGAATTCTGTTGGCACGCTGCGCGCAGCTATACGCTGGAGCGCAAGCAGTTCGGGCGGCCGCTCGCGGCCAACCAGATAATTCAGTTGAAGCTCGCCAACATGCAGACCGAAATCACGCTCGGGCTGCAGGGCGCGCTGCGCCTCGCGCATCTGATGGACGAAGGCCGCGCCACGCCGGAAATGGTGTCGCTGCTCAAGCGCAACAACTGCGGCAAGGCGCTTGACATCGCGCGTGTCGCGCGCGACATGCACGGGGGCAACGGCATCTCAGACGAGTTTCACGTCATCCGCCACATGATGAACTTGGAGGCGGTGAATACCTACGAAGGCACGCACGACATTCATGCGTTGACCCTCGGCCGCGCAATGACCGGAATACCCGCGTTTAGCTCATAGTGCGAAAACACGTGACCTCCTGACGGTCGCGGGATCGTCGAATTTCCCCGCAGCGCGAAGTTTCAACCGTAAACCCTTGTAACGCCGTATTTTGGTGCATTGCAGCACCCATTGTGCTATGCTGGTGCAATTCGAGGCGATTTTAAATTTTAAGTGATTGTTTTTATATGATAAATATCCGGCATGACATTTGCGTCAAGGCAACTGAGCCATTTAATTTAGGCGGTGAAAACTTGCTTATCGGCCAGTTAGCGGGCGGCATCTCCGGAGACTTCGCCGACATGTTGCTCATCATCAGCGGATTTGCGATCACACTATTGTTGGGCGTGATTTACGTCGAACAAATCATTGCTGGTACGAGCCGCGTGATGAAGGCGCTCAACCCGCTCAACGTTCTGGCACGTTTCAGGCTGTGGCGCTCGGCGCATAAGGTACCGCACTAAGATTTGCGGAATGCGCGGGGCGATCAATCGCCCCGCGCCCAATCCCTGGCACGCGCAAGGGCCCTGTTCCATCCCGTTGTCAGTTGCTCGGCTTGCGGCCGTGATATTCCAGGTTCAAATACGCGTTCAGTCTGCCACTGCGCACTGATCTCAGACGCGTCTTTCCAGAAGCCCGCGCCCAGACCCGCGAGATACGCCGCGCCCAGCGCAGTCGTTTCGAAAATCTTTGGACGCACTACGCGCACACCGAGCACGTCAGCCTGAAACTGCATGAGCAAATCATTTTGCGTTGCGCCGCCATCGACGCGCAGTTCGCTCAACTTGATTCCTGCATCCGATTCCATCGCGTGCACCACGTCGGCCGTCTGATAGGCAATGCTCTCGAGCGCGGCCCGTGCAATATGTGCGGCTCCCGTTCCGCGCGTCAATCCGATGATCGTTCCGCGCGCATACGGATCCCAATGCGGGCTGCCGAGACCGGCAAACGCCGGCACGAAATACACCCCGCCGTTGTCAGGCACGCTCGCCGCGAGCGGACCGACTTCTGCCGAGGTCTTGATGACGCCCAGCGCGTCGCGCAACCACTGCACCGCCGCACCGGCGATGAACACGCTGCCTTCGAGCGCGTATTCGTTATGCCCGCCAATGCGCCACGCGATCGTGGTCAGCAGATAGTTATGCGACTGCACCGGCCGGCTTCCGGTGTGCATCAGCATGAAACAGCCGGTCCCGTACGTATTCTTTGCCATGCCCGGCGTCACGCAGCGCTGCCCGAACAGCGCGGCTTGCTGATCGCCGGCTATCCCCGCGATCGGAATGCAGGCCGCGAACAGCTCGCGCGTCGTTTCGGCGACGACACCGCTCGATGACACCACGCTCGGCAGTACTTGGCGCGGAATCGCGAGCAGTTCGAGCAGCTCATCGTCCCAATCCCCACGATGAATATTGAACAACAGCGTGCGCGACGCATTGGTGGCATCGGTCACATGCGCAGCACCGCCCGAGAGCTTCCATATCAGCCAGCTGTCGATCGTACCGAATGCAAGCCGGCCCGCTTCGGCCTGCGCGCGGGCTCCGGCGACGTGATCGAGTATCCATGCAAGCTTGGTGCCGGAAAAATACGCATCGAGCACAAGTCCGGTCTTCTCGATGAATACCGGTTCACGTCCATGCGCTTTGAGCGTTTCGCAAGCAGCGGCGGTGCGCCGGTCCTGCCATACGATCGCGTTGCACACGGGCGCGCCCGTATGGCGATCCCATACGACCGTAGTCTCGCGCTGATTGGTAATACCGATCGCGGCGATATCGCGCGCGCTGACGCCGGCGCGCGCGATGGCCTCCACCGCCACGCCGATCTGCGTTTCCCAGATTTCGTTCGGGTCGTGCTCGACCCACCCCGGCTGCGGAAATATCTGGCGGAATTCCTTTTGCGCGACTGCCTTGACCGCGCCGGAATGATCGAACACCATCGCACGCGAGCTGGTTGTGCCCTGGTCTAACGCGAGGATGAAACTCATGCATCGCCCCCTGTCGTCAAGCGCGGGAAATCCGTGATCAGCCCCGCGAGGCCGAGCGCCGTGCAGCGCCGGTGCTCGGCTGAAGTCGCCGCGCCATAAACGTAGTTGGTCCAGCCGGCGGCAGAGACGATGCGCAGCACGCTGTCATCGACGATGCTGTAGTCCCAGACGATGCCCTTGATGCGCGGGCGCGCGGCGCAACCGGCGATGATCCCCATGACATCGAGCGGGCGGTGGGCGAGCAGCAGACCGCATTCGACTCCAAGTTCGTCTGCGCATTGCCACACCACGTCATGCCGGAACGATGTCACCAACAACCGGCGCGTGCACTGAAACCGACGCAGCACCGGCATGGCTGCCGGCCATGCCTCGGGATTTTTGATTTCGATGTTCCACAGGACATCCGGAAACGCGTCGAGAATCTCCGCCAGCAGCGGCACCGCGTGACCACAATCGCTTTCAAGGTCGCGATGAGTGAGCTCGGCGACGGCGCGCTTTTTCGGCGAGACGCGATCGTGAATGATCACCGTCTTGCCGTCTGCGCTCAGGCGCACGTCGGTCTCGATTCCATCGACGCCAATTTTTGTGGCGGCCTCGAACGCGGCCATCGTGTTCTCCGGCGCATCGGCATGATAACCGCGATGAGCAAGCAGCAACATGCCCGGCTCCAGTATCAAAGTCAGTAAGAAGCTTGAGATGATAAACGTTTGCGGCGAAAAACTCGGGATACCGAAATCGGGGACGCGCGCCTTCGTGCGCAAAGCTGAGCACTTTATCGGGGCTCGTGCCGCAGTGCAGATCCGGCGTTACAACTTCGGCATTGCTCGGGAAGGCCGTGATTTTACAGCTATTTTTTTGGGCGAAAGTCAGGTATCATTTCCCGGTGCCGATACGGGGCTGATCGGAGGAGAGTCCGATCAGGAGGGAAAAATGGCGTTTTACGCCTTCTATGTTATTGCAATTGTTATCTTGATCCTGCATTTCACCGGATGGCTAAAGCGCAACAACCTTGAATGGTTGATCCTGCTGCTTGCGGTAGCCGTTTTCCCGGTCGTCATATTCCTGCGCTAAGGGACCTGTGCCTGGATGCGTCAGCCACCATCCAGCTGCATGCGTTCATTGCACAAGCACCCCGTCGTTCGCGCCGGTCAACGTCAGGTCACGCCTCCATGGTTGACCCCACAGCGCGAGAATTCCGTTACAGTGTAGGAATTGACGGTTGCGCGCTCTTGGTTTCAGAATGGTGATTTATATCCTGGCAGCCTGATATTCGCAGCGCCTATGGCACAAGATCTTCCAAAAATCTTTACCGACGACGAGCTCGCGGCGTTGATGAAACAGCGCAGAGAGTTCGAGCGCGAGCACGACCGTTTCGGCCATTCGGTCGTCCGCCCTCCGCCAAAACCAACCGACGGCCTTCCCGAATCGACTCTCGAACAGCAGTTTCCGCATATCGCGAAAAGACTGTGTTCATTTTGGCCGTCGGAAGCGTGCGCGCTTTTCATCAAAAATCTCATCGTCAACAGCGATCGCGTCTCGCGGCAGGGATTCCCCGAGGAAGTGCTCGAAGACCTGCTCATGCTTGCCGAAATTAACGAATTGCTGGTGCGCAGAAAAATGCAATTTGCGCTTCCTCCAAAGCCCTCTGGATCCTGAGAGGCGTGCGCCAAAAAAAGGCGCGGCCTACAAGCCCCGTCATTGTTGACATGTCACAGCCGGCTCAATAGTATTTCATGAGCACGCCGGAATATATCTTGTGGTCACTCCCCCGCCCATGCGTTCCCGCAGCGTCGCGCCAGCCATTCCGCTGCTGACCGACCGCGCGTACGAACGCATCAAACACGACATCATTACCTGCGCGATCGCGCCCAGCACCGAGATTTCCGAGCCGCAACTGTGCACGCAATATCATCTCGGCAAGGCGCCGGTGCGCATGGCGCTGATTCGGCTCGCGCACGAGGCGCTGGTGCGCCCGATTCCGCGGCGCGGTTACAGGGTCACGCCCATCACGTTAAAGGACATTCACGACGTATTCGAGCTGCGGTTGATGCTCGAGCCGACCGCGGCGCGCATGGCTGCCGGCAAAGTCAATGCACAGCGGCTGCGCGTGCTGGACGAGGCGTGCCGCAACGGCTACCAGCCGAGCGACGTGAAGAGCGTTACCCGCTTTCTTGACGCCAACAAGGCGTTTCACGTCGCGATCGCGCAAGCGACCGGCAATTCCCGGCTCGCCAATATGATCGCGCAGTTGCTCGATCAGATGACGCGCCTGCTGCATTTGGGCTTAGGACTGCGCCACCGCGCGCTCGAGACGCAGCATGAGCACCGTGCGCTGGTAAAAGCACTCGCGCGCGGCGACGGCGAGACCGCCGAGCGCATTTCGCGCGAGCAGATCGAAGCCGCGCACAATATGCTGGTGAGCGCAATCATGACCAGCAGTTCGGTTCTGACCCTCACCCTCACCGCAGACCATGGTTGAGTTGAAGGCCGGGGCGCGTGGGCAATGCCGATGCCCTCGCAAGAACATCGCGGCCCGCGCTTATGGCGGTATCGACGGGACAATAATGCGAACGCAACCGGAGTGATCATGAAAGCGATAGTCTTGAGGCAACACGGCACAATCGACAGCCTCGAATTCGTGGCTGATTTTCCCGATCCCGGACTCACGGCAGGCCACGTCGTAATCCGCGTCAGGGCGACTTCGTTCAACTATCACGATATTTTTACCGTGCGCGGCATGCCGGGCATCAAGGTGCCGATGCCGATGATCATAGGACTTGACATGGCGGGCGAGATTCTCGAGGTCGGTGCCGGCGTCAGCGGCTGGAAAAAAGGCGACCGCGTGCTGGTGAATCCGCTCAACAAAAAAATGGGCCTGATGGGCGAAATGATGCACGGCGGGCTGGCCGAGAAATGCCTCGTCGCCGAGCATCAGTTGATCCGCATGCCTGACAAAGTCAGATTCGAGGAAGCCGCAGCACTGCCGGTCGCCTATGGTACCGCGCACCGCATGATCATCACGCATCACAGCGTCAAGCAGGGCGACAAAGTGCTCGTGCTCGGCGCAAGCGGCGGCGTCGGCACTGGCTGCGTACTGCTCGCCAAGATGCTCGGTGCGGAAGTCATCGCGTGCGCAAGCAGCGCGGACAAGATACAGCGCCTGAAGGAGCTCGGTGCTGATCACGTGATCAACTATAAGGACACCGACTTCTCCAAGTGGGCAATCGAGAAATTCGGCAAGCCGCAGCGCCGCTCCTACGAGGGCGGCGTCGACGTGGTGGTCAACTTCACCGGCGGCGACACCTGGGTGCCGTCGCTCCGTTGCATCAAGCGCGGCGGCAAGCTCCTGGTTTGCGGCGCGACCGCGGGCCACGACCCGAAAGAGGATTTGCGTTACGTCTGGAGCTTCGAGATCGAGATCAAG
>DASYSI010000395.1:0-2476 GCA_036003485.1 Burkholderiales bacterium
GGCGACACGAGCGAAGAATTCGCAGTGCACATAAAAACAGAAATCGCGGCACTGGCGAAAATCGTCACGGCATTCAACTTGAGCGCCGGATACTGAGAAATTGCGGAGGCGAAATCATGCAACGGTTTAATAGCTGGCTGCTCGGTGCGGCGCTCGCCGCCGCCGCGGCGCAGCCTGTATTCGCTCAGCGCGCCGCCGTACCGGCAGCCAAAGATTATCCGACGAAGTTCATACGCATCGTCGTGCCGTATGGCGCGGGCGCAGGCCCGGACGTGGTCGGCCGTATCATCGCAGACAAGATCGGGCCGAGTCTCGGACAGAGCATCGTGTTTGAGAACCGCGGCGGCAGTGGCGGAGCGCTCGGTACCGAATTGGTGGCGAAGGCCGCACCCGACGGCTACACGCTTCTGCTGCAGACCGCGGCGTACGCAGGTTATCCGTATTTTTTCAAAAATCTCGCGTACGATCCGTGGAAAGATCTGGTGCCGGTGACGTTGCTGGCAAGAAATATCGGTTATGTGCTCGCCGTCAATCCGAGCCTGCCAGTGAAGTCCGTCACGGAACTGGTTGCGCTCGCGAAAGCGAACCCTGGCAAACTCAACTACGGCACCGCCGGCGTCGGCAGCGTCATGCAGATGGCTGCCGAGCTCTTCGCTCACCTGAGCGCGATAAAACTGACGCCGGTGCATTACACCGGCGTGCCCGCGGCGCTGACCGACGTGATTTCGGGTCAGATTGAACTGGGTTTTGCGGCGGCGCCGTCGGCGCTGCCATTCTTCAATAGCGGGCGCCTGCGCGTGCTGGGCATCACCGCCGAGAAGCGATGGAGCAAGATGCCGAACATTCCGACGTTAGACGAAGCAGGCGTCAAAGGCTATAAATTCATCGGTTGGTACGGATTCTGGTTTCCGGCGGGAACGCCGCGCGAGTATGTCAACCGTATTCAGAGCGAAGTCGCGAAAGCCGTCAAGGACCCCGCAGTCAGGCAGCGCTTCGATGAACAGGGTCTGGAAGGCGTAGGCTCCACGACGGAAGAATTCGCAAAGGTGATCGAAGAGGAGTTCGCGCTCAACAAGAAGCTGACGGCAGTGATGGGCATCGTACCGCAGTAAAGCTTCGATCACTGTGGAAAAGACGCGATGAAGCCAACAATCGGAGTGATCGGCCTTGGCATCATGGGCGGCGCCATGGCCGACGCGTTGCTTGCCAGTGGCCACAAAGTTATCGGTTACGATGTGCGCGACCAAGCCCGCCAGCGATTGCGGCGGGCAGGCGGGAAGGCTGTCGCCTCGGGCACTGCGGCGGCGAGCAGCGCTGATTTACTGATTACATCGCTCGCGACAGTCGCGGCACTCGATGACGCGGTTGATAAAATCGCTTTGGCCAAACGCGGCGCAAACCGACCCGCTCTGATCGTCATCGAGACCAGCACGCTGCCGATCGCGGACAAGACGCGCGCGCTAAAGCGCCTGCAGCGTGCAGGAGTCGCGCTGCTCGACTGTCCGATCAGCGGAACTGCCGTGCGCATGAAAGAAGGCGCGTGGACGATTTTCGTCAGCGGTAGCGCCGCCGCGTACCGGCGCGCGAAGCCGCTATTCGAAGCGTTCACGCGCAACGCGCCGTATGTCGGCGCTTTCGGCAACGGCACCAAAATGAAATTCATCGCCAACCATATGGTCGCGATCCAGAATGTCGCCGTCGGCGAGTCGATGACGTTTGCGCGCCGGATGGGGCTCGACGCGCAGCAGGTGTGGGAATTGTTAGCGGCGAGTCCAGTGATCGGCAGCGGCGTATTCAAGCTGCGCGGGAAATTCATGGTCGAGCGCACCTATCTGCCGGCGACGATGAAGGTCGAAGTGTGGCAGAAAGACATGCAAGTGATCGGCGATATGGCGCACGCGGTCAATTGCCCGACACCGCTTTTCAGCGCGTGCGTGCCGCTCTTTAACGCAGCGATGGCGCAGGGGTTAAGTCAGCACGATACTGCGTCGGTGTGCGAAGTGCTTGACGCGATGGCCGGCGGCAGCCGCGTGCGCAAGAAGCGGTAAGAAAGCGAGTTAATCCATGTCGAAGAAAAAAACGGTGGGGCTCATCGGTCTGGGTTTGATCGGCGCAGCGCTCGCCAAGCGGCTCATCGACGCGGGATTTGAAGTCGTCGGTTATGACATTGCGCCGGCGCGCGGCGCCCGCCTCGAGGAACTGGGCGGACGCACGGCGGGTTCGGTCGCGGACCTCGCGCGCGAGTGCGCCCGCATCGTGATCGCGGTGTTCAACACCGATCAGCTCGAGGACGCGCTCGAAGGCAAGCACGGCGTGCTGTCGGTCATGCCCGTCGCATCCGGCGCGCGCACCGCGATGAATGTAACCACCAGCGATCCGGAGCGCGTTATGGCGCTGGCGGCACGCGTTGCGCGGCGCGGATTAACGCTGCTCGAAGTGCCGCTGTCGGGAACCAGCGAGCAGGTGGCGCAAGGCG
>DASYSI010000396.1:0-8076 GCA_036003485.1 Burkholderiales bacterium
CCATTCTCGGTTTACGTCTCGCGTGGCAACAAGCTGGAATTCAGCGCGGCGCTGCTGGGCTGGGGTGTTACCACCGGTGAGGCGACTTATCCTTTGCGTTCGCTGGTCGCGACTTACAACACCGCGAAGGGACTCGGCACGTGGAACTGGGGCCGCTATTCGAATCCGCCGATGGATGCGCTGCTCGAACAGGCGCTCGCCACGGTCGACAACTCAAAGCGTGAAAAACTGCTGCAGCAGGCGACCGAACTCGTGATCAACGATTACGGACTCATCCCGCTGCATTATCAGGTCAATACATGGGCGGCACGCAAGGGTCTCAGCTACACAGCGCGCACCGACGAGCGCACCTATGCGCACGAAGTGCGACCCGCGCCCTGATTCATCGCGCATCGATGCGACGGCGGATTCCCGCTGACGTGACTTGCGCGTCTGCCAGCGTTACCTGACTGCACTACCCGATGCTCGTCTTCATCATTCGCCGGATGCTGCAAAGCATTGTTGCGCTGCTCGTCATGTCGGTGCTGATATTTGTCGGCGTATTTGTCATCGGCAACCCGATCGATATTCTGATCAACCCGCAGGCCGACCAGGCGGAGATCGCGCGCGCCACCGCTGCGCTCGGCCTCGATCAGCCGATGTGGATACAGTACTGGGATTTCCTGCGTCATGCACTCACCGGCGATCTGGGCCGTTCGTTCTCGCAAAATGTTCCAGCCGTGCAGCTGATCTTAGAACGCATGCCGGCGACCGTGGAACTCGCGCTATGCGCGATGCTGATGGCGATCCTGCTCGGCATACCCCTGGGTCTGGTTGCGGGCATGAAACCCGATGCGTGGTACAGCAAAACCATCATGGCCGGATCCATCCTGGGTTTCAGCCTGCCGACGTTCTGGGTCGGCCTCATGCTGATCATGGTGTTTTCCGTGTTCCTGGGCTGGCTGCCGTCAACCGGGCGCGGCCACACTACGCTGCTGTTCGGCGTGCAGGTGAGCTTTCTGAACTGGGACGGCCTCACGCACCTTATGATGCCGGCATTGAACTTGGCGCTGTTCAAGCTCTCGCTGCTGATCCGGCTCACGCGCGCCGCCACGCGCGAGGCGATGCTGCAGGACTATGTGAAATTCGCGCGCGCCAAAGGATTGCCTATGCGGCGCATCGTGGGCGTGCACGTGCTGAAAAACATACTGATTCCGATCGTGACCGTGATCGGGCTTGAGTTCGGCTCGCTGATCGCTTTTGCGATCGTCACCGAAACGATCTTCGCATGGCCGGGCATGGGCAAGCTGCTGATCGATTCGATCAACGTGCTCGACCGCCCAGTCATCGTCGCGTACGTGCTGATCATCGTCTGCCTGTTCGTGGTCATCAATCTGGTGGTCGATCTCATGTATTCGCTGCTCGACCCGCGTGTGCGGCTGGCCGGAGCCCGAGCGTGAGCAGCGCGGACGTCGAGTCGCCATTCAAGCGCGTCGCCGCCGATTTCGCGGAGAGTCGCTTGGCCCTGGTCGGGCTCGCCACCCTGATATTGATCCTGATCGTGGCGGTCGGCGCACCCTGGGTGTCGCCGCAAAATCCGTACAATCTCGCGACACTTGACATCATGGATTCGAAATTGCCGCCCGGCGGCCACAGCCTCGACGGCATGACATTCTGGCTCGGCAGCGACGATCAGGGACGCGACATGCTGTCGGCGATATTTTATGGCCTGCGCGTCAGCCTTGGGGTGGGCATCCTCGCGACTGTAATCGCGCTCGCAATCGGTCTCGCCGTCGGGCTCGTCGCCGCATGGTCTGGCGGCTGGGTCGAGGTCGTCATCATGCGGCTCGTGGACCTGCAACTTTCGTTTCCTTCGATCTTAATCGCGCTGGTGCTGCTGGCGTCGCTCGGTCAGGGAGTGGACAAAATCGTGATTGCGCTGATCACCGTGCAGTGGGCGTACTATGCGCGCACCGTGCGCGGCGTGGCGCTGGTCGAGCGCAACAAGGAGTACATCGAAGCCGCGACCTGCCTCGCGCTGTCGACACCGCGCATCCTGTTCCACCACCTGCTGCCGAATGTGATGCCGCCGCTCATTGTCATTGCGACCGTGCAAGTCGCGCACGCGATCGCGCTCGAAGCCACGCTTTCGTTTCTCGGCCTGGGCATGCCGATCACTTCGCCATCGCTGGGGCTGCTGATCGCCAATGGCTTCACGCACCTGATGTCCGGAAAATACTGGATCAGTCTTTATCCCGGCCTGGCGCTTCTCATCACCATCGTCAGCATCAATCTGGTCGGCGATCAGCTGCGCGATGTGCTGAATCCGCGGCTGCAAAAGTGATGCGACAGGCGTCATTCGCGTAGCGCCGGAACAGACGTAAAAGCATAATCACCATGACCGTCCTCGTCGTCGAAAACCTCAAAACGTCTTTCTTCACCAAGGCTGGTGTCGTGAAAGCGGTCGACAATGTGAGCTTCAGCGTCGGTGCCGGCAAGGTGCTGGGGCTCGTCGGCGAATCAGGCTCCGGCAAAACGGTGACCGCTTTCTCGATCATGGGTCTGGTCGATCCGCCGGGGCGTATCGTCGGCGGACGCGTGCTGCTTGAAGGCCACAATCTGCTCGACTGCGACGACGAAGCGATGCGCAGGCTGCGCGGTGACCGCATTGCCATGATCTTCCAGGATCCAATGATGACGTTGAACCCGGTGCTGCGCATCGATACCCAGATGAAAGAGACCCTGCGCGCGCATCGGGCGGTCAGCCGCGAGAAAGCGCACGATCTTTCGCGCAATGCGCTGGGCCGCGTCGGCATCTCTTCGCCCGACGAGCGTCTCAAGGCTTATCCGCATCAACTCTCCGGCGGCATGCGCCAGCGCGTGGCGATTGCGATCGCTTTGCTGAATAACCCGCGCGTCATCATCGCCGACGAACCGACGACCGCGCTCGATGTCACGATCCAGGCGCAAATTATCTTCGAAGTGCAGAAGCTCGCGCGCGAAACCGGCACGGCAATGGTCTGGATCACGCACGATCTGTCGGTGATCGCCGGTCTCGCCGACAACGTGTGCGTCATGTACGCGGGCCGCATCGTCGAGTCAGGGCCGACCGCCGATCTGCTCGACCATCCCATGCATCCCTATACCGCGGGACTTATCGCATCGATTCCGAGCCGCAACCCGCGCGGCAAGCCGCTCGCCCAGATTCCGGGCATGACGCCGTCACTACTCAGGCTGAAACCCGGTTGCGCGTTTCGCGATCGCTGCGCGCGCGCTGACGCGGCCTGCGGCGTGGCGCCCGACATCACGCACCCGACGACAGCGCGTACCCTGCGTTGCTTTCATCCGATTACCGCGACAGCGGAGACGCAATGACGGCGCTGCTCGAACTCAGACATATCACCAAGAATTTCTCGCGGCCGCTCGACCTCGCCGCAAAAATCGCGCGACTGGCCGGCGCCGACGTGCGCGAAATCGTGGTGCACGCGCTCGACGACGTGAGCCTGACGATCGCTGAAGGCGAAGTGATCGGACTCGCCGGCGAATCCGGTTGCGGGAAATCGACACTCGGCCGCATTGCGGCCGGTATATTGACGCCGACCGTGGGCGCGCGCCTGTGGCGCGGCACCGAAATCAACTTACTGCCGATGGAGCAGCGCCGCAATGCCGCCCTCAAGATTCAGATGGTGTTTCAGGATGCCTTCGCGTCGCTCAATCCGCGCATGCGCGTTGCCGAAATCATCGGCGAGGCGCCGCATGTGCATGGCATCGACATCGGAGGCGATCTCGACACCTACGTCGATCAACTGATGCGCAAAGTCGGGCTCGATCCGTCGTTCCGACGCCGCTTCCCGCACCAGTTCTCCGGCGGCCAGCGCGCGCGTATCGGGATTGCACGCGCGCTCGCGGTCAAGCCCGAACTCCTGGTCTGCGACGAAGCGGTCGCCGCGCTCGACGTCTCGATCCAGGCGCAGGTGCTCAATCTGTTCATGCAACTGCGCGCCGATTTCAATCTCACTTATCTTTTCATCAGCCACGATCTGGGTGTCGTCGAGCATTTGTCCGACCGCGTCGTGATCATGTACCTGGGCCGTATCGTCGAGACCGCGCCAACGCTCGAGTTGTTCAGGCACGCCAATCACCCGTATACCCAGGCCCTCCTAGCGGAAGTGCCGACGCTCGAGAAACGCGGCCATGACTTCACGCCAGTCACAGGCGAAATCCCCTCGCCGATCGACCGGCCGCCCGGCTGTCACTTCAATCCGCGCTGTCCGCATACGATGGAACGCTGCCGTATTGAAAAACCTGCCTTCAGGGAAATCGCGCCGGGCCACTGGTCGGCGTGCCATCTGAACGACGCGCATTAATCGCAAGCGGGCCCCTGCTGCGCGCCCCGGCGCGCTTCGCCTCTGTTATATTGGCGTGTGCCGACAGCGCTGGCGACCACAGCTAAAACAGGAGGACGCATGAGTAAAGATGAAGACACGAGCCAACTCAACCGCCGTTCGTTCCTGAAAGGCGCAGCGGCGGCCGGCGCCGCGGTCGCGGCCGGCGCCAAAATTGCAGCGGCGGCCGAGGTCACCACCGATGCGGCAAAGCCTGCGGCCAAACCCGCCGCCACTAAGCTGCCGAGCGAAACCTTCATCACCCACCCCGGCTCGGATTTCATGGCGGATGTACTAAAAAGTATCGGGCTGCAGTACGTCGCGATCAATCCTGCAGCGGGCTTCCGCAGTCTGCAGGAATCGATCATCAACTACTCGGGCAACAAGAACCCAGAGATTCTGACCTGCCTGCATGAGGAAACAGCAGCCGGGATGGCGCATGGCTACGCCAAAGCGTCAGGGAAACTGATGGGCATCATGGTGCATGGCACCGTCGGCCTGCAGCATGCCACCATGGGCATCTACAACGCGTGGTGCGATCGCGCACCGATGATAGTCTTCGGCGGCAACGGGCTGCGGTCCGACACCCGGCGTCCCGGAGTGGAATGGAACCACAGCGTGCAGAATCCCGGCGATCTGGTGCGCGACTTCGTGAAGTGGGACGACCAGCCGATTTCGCTGCAGAGCTTCGCCGAATCCACGGTGCGCGCCTACAAGTACGCGATGACCGCGCCGACATTACCGGTGATGGTCTGCCTCGACATGGATATCCAGGAAGAGGCGAACGAACATCCCGAACAACTGCGCATCCCGAAAATGACGCGGCTGATCCAGCCGCAGGGCGACACCGGCGCGCTGCGCGACGCAGCCAAGCTGCTGGTGGGTGCGCAAAAACCGGTCATCGTCGCGGACCGCGCGGTGCGCTCGCAGAACGGCGTGAAGCTGATGGTCGAGTTGGCCGAAGCGCTCGGCGCACCGGTGATCGACAACGGCGGACGCATGAATTTCCCGAGCACACACGACCTCGATTGCACGTTCATGCGTCAGACGCTGCTGCGTGATGCCGACGTGGTCCTGCTGCTCGAAGTTTCGGACCCGTGGGGCACGCTCAACTCCTTTGCCGATCCGTACAAAACTTATCGGCCGATCATCAAGCCGGACACCAAGGTCATCGCGATCTCGATGCGCGAGGTTTACCTGAAGTCCAACTACCAGGACATCCAGCGCTATCAGGCGATCGACCTCGCGATCGGCGGCGACGTTGAAGCAACGCTGCCCGACCTCATCGAATCGATAAAGCGCGCCACGACCTCGGAGCTCAAGAGTGCATTCGCCGAGCGCGCCAAGGCTACGGCCAAAATGCACGGCGAAATGAGAGAGCGCGACAAGCAAGCCGCGACGCTCGGCTGGGACGCCAGTCCGGTTTCGACATCCCGGCTTGCCGCGGAAACGTGGAACGTGATCAAGAACGATAAATGGTCGCTCGTCGTAAGCGACCGCATCGCGTGGGCGCGCCGGTTGTGGCCGGTGAGCGAGTACCATCATATGCTCGGCGGCTCGGGCGGCGCCGGCCAAGGCTATTGCGCGCCGGGAGCCATCGGCGCGGCGCTCGCGAATAAGGAAAAGGGACTGCTCTCGGTCACGTTCCAGCCTGACGGCGACATGATGTATGCGCCCGGCGCATTGTGGACCGCGGCGCACCACAAGATTCCGCTGTTGATGATCACGCACAACAATCGTTGCTATCACCAGGAACTCATGCACGTGGCGCGCATGGCGGCGATCCACAACCGGCCGCAGGCGAACGCGCGCATCGGTACTGAGATCACAGATCCCAACATCGATTTCGCCAAGATCGCGCAAGGCATGGGAGTGTGGGCCGAAGGCCCGGTCACCGATCCGGCCAAACTCGGCCCGGCATTGCAGCGCGCGCTGGCGATAGTCAGGAAAGGCGGGCCGGCGCTGGTCGACGTCGTCTGCCAGGGACGCTAGAAAAGTACGCAGGCAAAATGTCCTGCTGCTTGAGCGGCAGTCCGTCAGAAACCGCTCAAGAGCGGGACATCCTTTGCCAGCGGCCCAGTCTTGATCGAAACCAGGTACGCGTAGATGTCGGCAAGATCCTGGTCGGGCAGATTCTTCGCGCTATAAGGCAGCATGGCCTGACGCGGCTTCCTGACTTGCTGCTCGAATGCCACCCAAGGAAACGGATTCGGCGCGATCTTGGGCCCCGCGCCGCGCTCGCCACCCTGTCCAACCGTGCCATGGCAAGCTTGGCACAACTGGTGCATGTAGATTTTCTGGCCGCGCTCGGCCGAGCCGGCGGGCGCGTTCTGCGCCTGTGCCGCCGTTCCCAATAACAGGCCCGTTGCCGCCAACATCGTGGTGACTCGCATACTGTCTCCTTCGATTTCGCGCTTAAAGCGCATTCTCGCCATACTCGGAACACACGTCAACGACGCTTGACTTGATCCGCGACCGCAAAAAAAAGCCCGGTTGCCCGGGCTTTTCGTTTAGCAGTCGTTTGTTAGTCCAGCGACTTGATGTTCACGGCCTGATCGCCTTTGGGGCCGGTCGTGACATCGAAAGACACCTTCTGATTTTCGCGCAGGCTTTTGAAGCCGCTGCCCTGAACCGCAGAGAAATGCACAAAAAGATCCTTGCCGCCGCCGTCGGGCGTGATAAAGCCGAAACCTTTGGCGTCGTTGAACCATTTAACGGTACCGTTACTCATGTCTGTTATTCCTGAAAAATTAAAAATGGGCGTGAGCCCGAGCGCGAGAACTTCAAGAGGAAAATAACGATGATCTGAGGGGTACCGCCTAAATGGCAACTACGCGGCAACTGACGGACTGGCAATTTCACTGCTTGACGATCCTGCGCCGCCTTTATACGCGACTATTGCGGAGGGGTCAAACTATTTCGCCGGGTACGCTGCCACCCTCTTTATCCGGATCTAGCCCCGTCCGCGGCTGCGGTTACCGCCGTACCCACCGCCATCACGCGACGAATGTCCACCGTTACCGCCGTACGACTTCGCGCCATTCGAGCGCGAGTTGCCGCGATCGCCGCCACCCCAGCGCGCATTGCCGCCGTTGCTTGAGCTCGGTCTGCGCTGTGCGCCGAAGCGCTTGCGATCACCGCTGGGCGCGCCGCTGCGCGGCTTTACTTTCGGCTCCATGCCTTCAACGATGTGGCGCTCGATTTCGTGGCCGGTGTAACGCTCGATCTGTTTTAATTGCTGACCTTCATCGGGCGCCGCGAAGGAAATCGCAATTCCCGTTGCGCCGGCGCGGCCGGTGCGCCCGATGCGGTGGACATAATCCTCCGCAACGCGCGGCAAATCGTAGTTGATCACGTGCGTAATGCCCAACACATCGATGCCGCGCGCGGCGACGTCGGTTGCGACCAGCACGCGTACGTTGCCGCTGCGCATCTTCGCGAGCGTGCGATTGCGCTGCGACTGATTCATGTTGCCGTGCAAGGCAGCGGTCGCGTGTCCTTTGTCGTTGAGCGCTTCGGACAAACGGTCGGCGCCGCGTTTGGTTGCGGTAAACACGATTGCCTGCGTCAGATCGACATCGCGCAGCAGGTGGTCGAGCAGACGGTGCTTGTGGCTGCCGTCATCGACATAATGCAGACGCTGCTCGATATTGTCGTAGCTCGCCTGGGTCGCCTGACACTCGATCAGCTTGGGCTGCCTCAACAGGCGTTT
>DASYSI010000397.1:0-1841 GCA_036003485.1 Burkholderiales bacterium
AAATGCCTGCAGGCGCTCATGTGCAGATTTCGAGCGCCAATACGCCTTGTCATCGTCCGCTTGCGAGAGTGAAACGACGGAGAACGCAGTTCTGTCTACACGCGACGTTGAAGCGGACTTATTCATCACGCATATTATACGTGAACAATTTTGCCTGAGAAAAATACTGTTCACGAATACAGGGATAAACTGACGGTGCTCAGCGCACGTGGATGTGCGTGCACGTACGATGTCAGCCCGCCAGCCGATAGACGCGTGCCGCGGTGTCGTGATAGAGCGCCGCTTTCTCAGCTTCCGAATAACCCTGCGTGATCCGCTTCAATGCGTTCCACAACACGCCGTAGCCGCACGATTGTTTGTCCACCGGGTAGTTGCTTTCCATCATGCAGCGGGCGGGCCCGAATGCCTCGATGCACGCCTCGATATAGGGGCGCCATGCGGCAGCGAGTTCCTCCGATGATGGCGGGATGTCGCGCAGGTGAAAATCCCAGCCGCAATAAAGCATACCCAAACCGCCGAGCTTGACGCTCAGGTTGGGAAACTGCGCGAGCTCGCGGATATGGCTGTGCCAGATCGCGAATACCTCATCGCGCTTGCCATCATGCGGCGGAATGCCGAGCAAGCCTCCAACATGATTGAGTATGACATTGGTATTGGGAAAATCGCGCAGCAGGTCCACTGCGTCGGGCAACTGCGGATGGAACTGCCACGATTCGAACGACAGCCCGAGTGGCTGCAGGTACGAAAAACCCCGGCGAAATGTGAGGTCTAGCACCTGGTGTTGCGGTATTTGGCGCCGTCCGAACTTGGCGGCGTTGCCGGTATCCCAGGTGACGCCGTGGCGTATGCCGCGCAAGCGCCCGTTGCCGGCCGCGATCAGCGCTTCGAGCACGGGTTGCACCCGGTCGCCTAGCGTGAGATCGGCATGGCCGACGATGCCAGCGCACAGGCGCGTTTTGCCATAGCGGCCGCTCGCGCTCATCGCGGCGATTCCGTTGACGAACTCGACTTCGCCAACCGGCTGCATCGCGGCCGGGCCGTAGCTTCGATACATCGACCCGGCTTCAATAAATACCGTGGCGACGATATTGTGACCGCTGCCAATGTCTTCGGCCAACTCGTGGATCAGGTAGCGGCCGCGTTCGTCGTCCCACGCATGATGATGTGGATCAAGAATCGGGAGGTCGGGTTCGAGTACCGGCTCGTTGCGCAGCTTCGTCCACGTGTTCAGCTCGGCGAGCTTGCGATAGGAGTTGCCGCGGAATTCGTAGGGCTGGACCATCTGATTTCTCCTGTTGATTTTTCCTTGGCCGTGCAGCAGTTGCACGCCGCGTTTCAACGTGAATGCACATGCACAGCCGGAAGTTTAATCCCGTTAATTCCGGTGGCATAGTGGAATTGTCCAATTAGATCTGAACGACGCGCGCGCATAGAGACGCGGCAATAGTGGATGCAGCTCAATCTGCCTTTGCGCCGGATTCTTTGACGAGCATGCTCCACTTTGCGCTCTCCCTGACGAGAAACGCATTGAAATCGTTTGGCGTCGCCGACACCGCGACCTCGATGGTATTGGCGGCGAGCTGCGCGCGCACTTCCGGCTCGCGCAGGATTCGTGCGATGTCGTCGTGCAGCCTGACGATGATAGCCCGCGGCGTTCGCGCAGGAGCGAGAACGCCGTACCAACCCGACGCTTCGTAACCCGGAACGCCGGACTCGGCGATCGTCGGCAGCTCAGGTAACGCCGAAGAGCGCCGCGCGCTCGTGACCGCGAGTGCGACGAGCCGGCCCGCGCGGATATGCGGCAGCGACGAGTTCGACGCAAACGCAACCTGAATGCGTCC
>DASYSI010000398.1:0-1936 GCA_036003485.1 Burkholderiales bacterium
CGCGCGCTGGCGGTCGAATATTTGAAACCGGCGCTGTTCAACGATGCGCTCGACGCCAGCGCGGAACTGAAGGATATGCACGGCAGTCTGATCGAATTGTCGCAGACGATAATGCGCGGCGGCGGGACGCTGGTAAGCGCCGAAGTCAAGCTTGCATGCGTCAACACGCAGTCATTCAGGCCCATTAGAATACCGAAACCGATTCTGGAGAAACTCGCCATGAGGCAAGTATGAACGTCACGCACGATATGTCGGTTCTGAGCCTGATCACCAACGCGAGCCTGCTGGTGCAGCTGGTGATGGCCGGACTGCTGTTGGCTTCAGTTGTCTCGTGGTACTACATTTTCGTCAAAATCTTTATCTACAAGCGCGCGATGAGACAAGCCGACAAATTCGAGCGCGATTTCTGGGGCGGCGGCGAACTGAATGAGCTGTTTCAGCGCGCGGTCAACGCCCGCGATTCCTCGGGCTCGCTCGAGCGGATTTTCGAGTCGGGATTCCGCGAATTCACCAAGCTCCGCAAGCAGTCCGGGCAGAGCATCGGCGCGGTGATGGACGGCACGCGGCGCGCGATGCGCGCGACCTATCAGCGCGAAATGGAAAGCCTTGAATCGCATTTATCGTTTCTGGCGTCAGTCGGCTCGGTCAGCCCGTATGTCGGGTTGTTCGGCACGGTGTGGGGGGTCATGAATTCGTTTCGCGGGCTTGCCACGACGGCGCAGGCAACGCTCGCCGCGGTCGCGCCGGGTATCTCCGAAGCGTTGATCGCGACGGCGATGGGACTTTTTGCGGCGATTCCGGCAGTGGTCGCCTACAACCGCTTTGCGGGCGACGTAAATCAGCTCGCGACGCGCTTCGATTCGTTCATGGAAGAGTTTTCCAACATTCTCCAGCGTCAGAGCTGACGGAGGATCGACTCATGCTGATCGAAAAGCGCGGTAACCGGCGGCTGATGAACCAGATCAACGTCGTCCCGTATATCGATGTCATGCTGGTGCTGCTGGTGATCTTCATGGTGACCGCACCGTTGGTGAACCCCGGCCAGGTCGAGCTGCCGTCGATGGGCAAGACCTCGAATCCGCCCGTTGCCCCGCTCGAAGTCTCCATCCATAGCGATCAGTCGCTATGGTTGCGCGATCGCACCACCAGCACCGACGAGCACAAGATTTCGCGCAGCGAACTGATCGCGGCGATCCGCCAGAAGCAGTCCAAAAACCGCGAGCAGGCAGTGGTGATCTCGGCTGACAAAGATGTGCGCTACGAGTCGGTGCTCGAGGTGATGGACATGCTGCAGCAAAATCAGGTCAGCAAAGTCGGATTGCTGGCCAAGCCGCGCAGTCCCTAGACGATCAGGTCGGGCCAAGCCTCATGAACGCCTACGTTTATCCGAACCGACAGGAAAAAGTCATATCGGGCGCGGGCGCGCTCGCGATGCATCTGTTGTTCCTCGCGCTGCTCGTGTTCGGCGTCAACTGGCAGAGAAAAATCGAGCCGCAGGCGAATATCGTCGACCTGTGGGCCAATCTGCCGTCATCCGCGCCGCCGAAAGTCGAACCGCGACCCGAACCGCCGCCTCCTGAGGTCAAACCGGTTGCGCCGCCTAAAGTCGAGCCCCCGCCACCGCCCAAACCTGTGGTGAAGCCCGAAATTGCGAAGCCCGATATCGCGCTCAAGGAGAAGGCAGAGAAAGAGCGCCGCATCGCCGAGGAAAAGCAAAAAATAGTGAAAAAGCGCGACGAAGAGGCGAAGGCAGCACAAAAAAAGCAGGAAGCCAAGGCAGCTGAAGCGCAGCGTGAGGCAGCTAAAGCAGCCGACGATGCGAAACGCAAGGCCGCCGAACAGGCCGCATCGGCACGGCAAAGCCAGATCGACAAGTATAAAGCCGCCATACGCGAAAAAATTAAACGCTACATCGTGCTGCCGCCCAATCTGCAGG
>DASYSI010000399.1:0-8235 GCA_036003485.1 Burkholderiales bacterium
ACCGTCAAAGGCGATTCGATGATCGACGCGGGTCTGATGCCCGGCGATACGGTCGTCGTTGAAAAAGCCAACACCGCAAATGAAGGCGCGATCGTGGTGGCGCTCGTCGACGGCGCCTATACCGTCAAGCGGCTCGCGCGCGAGAATCGCCGCTACGTTCTAAAACCCGAAAATAAGTCGTATCCGGTGCTGCGTCCGACTGAGCTCGAAATCGCGGGAGTCGTGGTCGGGAGCTTCCGGAAATACAAATAGGTCAGCGTTTGCGTCGCTTTTCGCCGATCAGGGCAGCGCGCGCGGCGCCGAGCTCCACGCGGCGCTTGGCGTCGATCTTGGGGAAAGCCAGATCGAGCCGCTGCAGCGTATCGATAACCGCGCCGGCGACTACCAGCCGCGTGAACCATTTGTTGTCCGCCGGCACTACGAACCATGGCGCGTGCTTCGTTGCGGTATGGCGGATCATGTCTTCGTAGGCTGCCATGTAGTCGTCCCAATACTGACGTTCGCGCGCGTCGCCGAGTGCAAATTTCCAGTTTTTCTCGGGTTTGTCCAGGCGCTCGAGAAAGCGCCGTTTCTGCTCTTCCCTTGAAACGTGCAGAAAGAACTTGCACGACGCAATACCGTTGCGTGCCAGATACGTCTCAAAATTGCCGATGTCCTCGAAGCGCTCGTTCCAGATGTCTTCAGTGACGAGTTTGCGCGGCAGGCGCTGGTTTTGCAGCAGATCCTGGTGGATGCGCACGACCAGCACTTCTTCGTAATAGGAACGATTGAAAATGCCGATGCGACCGCGTTCGGGGAGCGACCTTGCGGTACGCCATAAGAAGTCGTGATCGAGCTCTTCGTTCGAAGGTGTTTTGAACGAATACACCTGACAGCCCTGCGGATTCACGCCTGACATCACGTGTTTGATGGTGCCGTCCTTGCCAGCGGCGTCCATCGCCTGGAAGATCAGCAGCAGCGCCCAATTATCCTGCGCGTAGAGTTTTTCCTGCAGCTCGGAGAGCTGCTCGATGCCTTTTCGCAGCAGATCTTTTGCTTCCCGCTTGAATTCCGATTCGAGCCCGCCGGTATCACCGGGGTTGAAATCTCTGAGCCGGAACTTCCTGCCTTTGGTCACTCGATAACGCTTGACGAACTCTGCGAGCTTGATTGCCATAAGGCCTCCGGCGCACTTTTCCCACAGTATCCGATATCTTGCGTTCCATGCGCCAGTGGAGAATGCGCGAGACCGCGCGCATTGACAACCGAAACCTGTAATAATGGCGCCCTGACGCAAAGGCTTGCCGCCAAGCAGGCCTTTTTTATTGCATTAGCAGGCTGATGCAGAACCCGCTGGGAGCCGCGTTTGCACGAAAAGTGCTCAGATGCACGGCGCGCGACGAAGGTCGAACGCACGTTCTGTTCGACGAGGCGCGCAACGCCGCAGCTGGGCACTTTTCGTGCAAACCCTTCGGGGCGGTGCTTGGCGGGGCCCGCCGCAGCGGCCGCGCCAAGGAAACGGCGCAGCGCAGGCGGGCCTTACGATCGCGCTAACCGGCCTTGCTTCGCTCCGTCTACGGCCCGCGCGATCACCTGCTTTGTTGCGAGCCTTGCGAATAGTCTGGCTATTCGTCTGCGGCTCGCGTCGCGCATCTCACCCCGCCAAGCAGCGCCGCGGCCCCATGGGGTTCTGCATCAGCCTGCTAGATGCGAGGGCCATCCGGTAATTGGATGGTGGAGTGTATGGCGGCGGGGAACCTTGAGCAGTCCGGTTGGTCGATAGACTGCATCCGGCTTGATTACCTGTGGTGCGATCCAGAGCGTTCAAGCATAAGAATAGTGTGCAATCGTCGCGACCGCCGGCCGACGCAACGGAGGGACCATAATGATCAAAGTAGAGAACCTCGTGAAGTCGTTTGGCGCCAAGCGCGCCGTCGACGATATCTCATTTAACGTCGAGCGCGGTGAAGTGCTCGGGTTTCTCGGCCCCAACGGCGCCGGCAAATCCACGACCATGCGCATCATCACCGGGTTTTACCCGCCGACTGAGGGCCGCATCACGGTCGGGGGTTACGATATCGTCGAAAATCCGATGGCCGCGAAACGTCTGATCGGTTATCTGCCTGAGAATGCGCCCGGTTATGCGGACATGACGGTGCACGGGTTCCTCGCTTTCGTAGCCGAGCTGCGCGGGCTTGCCGGCGACGCGAAAAAGAAAGCGATCAATCGCGCGGTTGAAACCTGTTTCCTCGAAAGCGTGTTGTATCAGACCATCGATACACTGTCGAAGGGCTACAAGCACCGCACCTGCCTCGCGCAATCGATTATCCACGATCCCGATATCCTGGTACTCGACGAGCCGACCGACGGCCTCGACCCCAACCAGAAACACGAAGTGCGCGGATTGATCAAGCGCATGGGCGCAAATAAGGCGATCGTGTTTTCGACGCATATTCTCGAGGAAGTCGAAGCGGCCTGCACGCGCGTGATCATCATTGATCGCGGCAAAATCGTCGCCAGCGGAACGCCGCATGAACTGAAGGCGCGATCCGAATTTGCGGGCGCGGTGCGGCTCGCCGTGCGCGGCGTTACGGCGGCGGCGGTGACGGGAAAATTGGGCGCTCTCGCCGCACGCACCGAGATCCTCCCGGGCCCCGACGGGCAGGTTGTGGTGCGCGCGTACCCGCGCGATCGCGGCGGCAATGCGGCTTTTGTCGGAAGCATCGCTGAGCTTGCGCAGCGCGAGCAGTGGAAGGTCGACGAAATTTACGTCGAAGAGGGCCGCATGGACGAGGTGTTCCGCAGCATTACGTTGCCGGATACGGTACGGAGGGCTGCGTGATGAATTCCTGGATCAACATCAAGGCCATCATGAAGCGCGAGCTCGGCGGCTATTTCACGTCGCCGGTCGCTTACGTTTTTCTGGTCATATTCCTGCTGCTGACTGGTTTCTTTACGTTTACGGTCGGCAATTTTTTCGAGCGCGGCGAGGCCTCGCTGGTGTCGTTCTTCACCTGGCACCCGTGGCTGTATCTGTTTCTGGTTCCCGCGGCCGGCATGCGGCTGTGGTCGGAGGAGCGCCGGCTCGGCACGATGGAATTGCTGCTGACGATGCCGATCACGACCTGGCAGGCGATCGTCGGCAAGTTCCTCGCGTCGTGGCTGTTCCTCATCATCGCGCTGGCACTGACATTTCCGGTGTGGATCACCGTCAACTGGCTCGGCAGCCCCGATAACGGCGTGATCTTCGCCGGCTATATTGGCAGCGCCCTGCTAGCCGGAGCATATCTTGCGATCAGCTGCATGACTTCGGCGATGACGCGAAACCAGGTCATCAGCTTTATCGTGTCGGTGATGATCTGCCTGTTTCTGATACTCGCCGGGTTTACGCCTGTCACCGACCTGCTGGTGCGGTGGGCGAGCCCGGTGCTGGTGCAGACCATTGCTTCATTCAGCGTGATGACGCATTTCGAGGGTTTTCAGCGCGGCGTCATCGATTTGCGCGACGTCGTGTTCTTCGCTTCGGTGATCGGTTTCGCGCTCTTCACCACCGGTGTTGTCATCCGCGGTCACCGCGCAGGCTAGGGGACGAGCGATGAACAAAAAATATCTCGAAGCGATGTTCTATTCCGCCGGCGGTGTGGTGGCGTTGATCGTCATTCTGATCGCGGCCAACTTCATCATCAGTGCGCTCAATCTGCGCGTCGACCTGACTCAGGGCAGCGTCTATACGCTGTCGCCTGGCACCAAGGCGATACTGTCAAAACTCGATGCGCCGGTGAAGATCCGTTACTACTATTCGCAGGGCAGCAGCGCGTTGCCGGTCGCCCTTAAGACGTTCGGCAAACGAGTCGAAGATCTGCTTGGTGAGTACAAGCGCGCGTCCAAAGGTAAGGTCGTCATCGAGAAGCTCAATCCCGAGCCCGATTCCGACGCCGAGGATTCGGCTACGCTCGACGGCATCGAAGGCCAGCTCACCAATACCCAGGAGAAATTCTATCTCGGGCTCGCGGTGAGCTTTCTTGATCAAAAGGCGGCGCTGCCGGTGCTCGCGCCTGACCGCGAGCAGTTGCTCGAGTACGACATTACGCGCGCGATCGCGCGCGTCGCATCGACCGCGAAGCCTGTGGTCGGCGTGATGAGCGCACTGCCCGTCATGGGGCAGCCGCTGAATCCGATGCGAAAGCAGCAGCCGACTCAGCCGTGGACGCTGATTACCGAGCTGCAGAACGTGTTCACGGTAAAAAAAGTCGAGCTCACCGCGGAGAAAATTCCGGACGACATCAAAGTGCTGCTCGTGATACACCCGCGCGATATTTCCGAGACCACTGAATTCGCGCTCGACCAGTTCGTGCTGCGCGGCGGCAAAATGATCGCGTTCCTCGACTCGTACGCATATTTCGACCAGCAGCCCGACATGCAGAATCCGCTCGGCGGAAGTGCCGCTGGCCAGTCGACCTTTTATCGGCTGCTCAAGCAATGGGGTCTCGGCATGGAGATGGGCAAGGTCGTCGCCGATCTCACGTATGCGAGCGGCGCCGGTCCGCGCATACTGCCGACGCTGCTGTCGCTGCCGCAGGAGGCGCTCAACAAGGACGACGTCGTGACGAGCCAGGTCGGCACGATGCTGATTCCATTCGGCAGCGTGTTTACCGGCAAACCGGCTGCGGGTCTGACGCAGACCGTGCTCGTGCAAACCTCGCCCAACGCGATGCTGGTCGATCTCATCATCGCGACGCTGTCGGGCGAGCCGGCGACGCGCGGTTTCCAGCCGTCGGGCTCACCTTACTCGCTGGCGGTGCGTCTCACCGGCAAATTCAAGACCGCGTTTCCTGAGGGCAAACCCAAGCCCTACGAGCCGCCGTCGAAAGAGCCGAAAAAGGCCGAGCCGAAGGCTGACGAAGCCAAAACCGATGCGGTGCTCAAGGAATCGGCGCAGGACAATTCGGTCGTGCTGGTGTCGGACGTCGACATGCTGACCGACAATGCGGCGGTCGACGTGCAGGAAGTCTTCGGCCAGCGTCTGGTCGTGCCGCGCAACGGCAACCTCAATTTCGCGCAAAGCCTGGTCGAACAGGTGGCGGGCGATTTCGATCTGACGAGCCTGCGCAGCCGCGCCGCGTTCACGCGGCCGCTGACGGTCGTTCAGCGCATGGAATCGCGCGCGCAACAAAGCTATCTCGGAAGGATCAAGGAGCTCGAGGACAGCCTCATGCAGACGCAGGAGAAGCTTGCCGCGCTGCAGAAACAGCGCGGCGGCACGCAAAGCGCGATATTGACGCCCGAGCAGCAGACCGAAGTCGAAAATTTCCGCAAGAAGGCGGCCGACGCCAAACGCGATCTCAAGGAATTGCGCAAGAATCTGCGGGTTGAAAGTGAAACGCTTCAGTTCTGGACCAAGCTCGTCAACATCGGCGCCATACCGCTGCTGGTGGTGATACTCGGCCTCGGTCTCGCACTCGCACGCAGGCGTAAGCAAAGCGTGCATGGAGCGGCACCATGAATCGCAAGACCTTCCTGACGCTGATTGTGGTGCTGCTGGTGCTGGGCGGCGCCGGAGCTGCGCTGTTCTGGCAGGACTTAAGCGCGTGGCGCAACGTGGACGCTAAGATCGGATCGAAGTTGTTCGACAAGCTTGCGATTAACGATGTCGCGCAAATCCGCATTGTCGACGGCAAGGGCGAGGTCGTGCTTGCGATCAAGGATAAGCGCTGGGTGGTCAAGCAGCGCGGCGATTACAGCGCGAATTATCAGGACATCGGAGACCTGCTGGTCAAGCTGCCCGATCTCAAGGTCGTGCAAACCGAGAACGTCGGCGCTGCGCTGCTGCCGCGACTTAAGCTGGTGCAGCCGGGCGGGGACGCCAACAAGAACGCAGCTAAGGACGCTGCCAAGGATGCAGGTAAGGACGCCAAAGATGCGGACAGCGCGGGTACGCTGCTCGAACTGAGCGACAAAAGCGGCAAGGTGATCGCGACGCTGCTGCTCGGCAAGAAAGTGATCAAAATCGAGGACAGTCCGCTGCCGATCAAGCAGGAGATTCCGGTCGGGCGCTACGTATTGAGCCCCGGCAGCCAGACGGTGCTGGTGGTTTCCGACGCGTTGAACAGCGCGGAAGCGAAACCCGAGCGCTGGCTCGCCAAGGAATTCTTCAAAGCCGAGCGCATCAAGTCGCTCGCCGCCAGCGGCGATGGGGTGCAATGGAAGATCGCGCGCGACGAAGAATACGGCCAGTGGAAATTCGCCGACGGCGCGGGCCAGCTCGATCCGAGCGCGGCAGTCGCCGCCGTCAATTCTTTAACGGCGCTCACATTCACCGACGTCGCGGTCGGCGTCAAAGCGGACAGCTTCGACAAGCCGCGCACATTCGTTGCCGAGACTTATGACAACCTGACGTACAACATCACGATCGCCAGGAAGCCGGACAGTGATAATTACTATCTGTCATTCACGGTGAGCGGCGAGCCGCCGCGCGAACGCACGCCCGAAAAAGGCGAAAAACCCGCAGACAAGGAGCGCCTCGACAAACAGTTCGCCGAGAGTCTCAAGAAACTCGACGAGCGGATCAAGCTCGAGAAAAGCCTTGCGGGCTGGACTTATGTCGTTGCCGCCAAGTCGCTCGAGCCGCTGCTCAAGGAACGCGCCCAGCTCGTCGCGGTGCCGCGCAAACCGCCGGATACGAAGCGCTGAGCCATCGTACCTGCACCGCGCTATACTCAGATGCACGGCGCGATCGAGCCAAGACGTCGAACAAACGTGGAAGGCGGCACATGAAGTTCAAGGACATCCTCAAATCCCCGGTGTTCCCACCCGGTCACCGCTGGAATTTCGAGAAGCGCAAGAAATACTATGAGTCCGACGTCACCGCGCTCGTGCGTAAAATGCTGGAAGATGAAAGCATCCGTGAAGACCAGCGTTTCGCGTGGGAACGCTGGCGCGCCGAAGACCGCTTGACCAAGAAATTGTAATCGGCACCGCGCATTCGGCCGCAAACCTGGAGAGAGCGTGAAACGCCGCTGGTGGATTGCCGCAGCGATGGCAGGCATGGCCGTTGTGAACTGCGTGCATGGGATCGCGCACGGGGAGCGCGCGAATGCCGCCGGGTTTTATGCGATAGCGTCTACTACAAATAATTCGTATCCGACAAAACCGGTACGCTTTGTTGTTCCATTTGCACCCGGCGGCAGCACCGACACGCTTGCGCGCACCGTCGGCCAAAAACTTTCGGATGCGTTCGGTCAGCAGGTGGTCGTCGACAATCGTTCGGGCGGCAACGGGAACATCGGCATGGAAATCGTTGCGCGCGCGGCGCCCGACGGCCACACCATCGTGCTGGGATACATCGCCAATCTCGGCATTGGTCCCAGCGTCTTCGACAGATTGCCGTTCGACCCGGTCAAGGACTTCGCGCCGATCACCCAGCTTGCCGCAGCGCCGAATATTTTCGTCGCCCATCCATCCGTTCCGGCGAAAACTATCAAGGAGTTCATCGCGTTCGCCAAAGCCAACCCCAACAAAATCAATTTTGCGTCGGCCGCGGTCGCGAGCTTGGGACATCTTGCCGGTGAGCTGCTCAACGCTTCGGCGGGAATCAAGATGCAGCACGTGCCGTACAAAGGCAGCGGCCAGGCGGTCATCGACTTGCTCGCAGGCCAGGTTCAGGTGATGTTCAGCGGCATGTCGTCGGTGATGCCGCATCTGAAAGCCGGCAAGCTAAGGGCGCTCGCTGTCACCGGTGCGCAGCGCTCGCCCGCGGCGCCCGAGGTGCCGACCATCGCCGAATCGGGCTTTCCGGGATTCGAAGCCAGTGCGTGGTATGGCGTGCTCGCACCCGCAGGCACGCCGCCGCGCATCATCGTGCGGCTGCACGATGAAATCGTGCGCGTGCTGAAGATGCCGGACGTGAAGGAGCGGCTCGAAAACGTCGGCTTCGAACTCGTCGGCGGCACGCCCGAGGCTTTCGGCGCGTATATCAAAACTGAAATTCTGAAGTGGGCGCGAGTCGTCAAAGCTTCGGGCATCAAGCCCGAGTGATTCGGGCGGCAGCAGCGCTACTGCTGCTGCCTTCGCTCGCGCCGGCGCAGGCAATCGCGACCCCGCCCGGCGCGCACAGCAAATCGATCGAACTGCCGGCGAAGGAATTCCACGAAGAATGTCTCGAGCTCGCGGCAGGCCAGCGTCTTGACTATGACTTCGCTGCTGCGAAGACAGTTAAATTCAATATTCACTATCATGCCGGCGGCAAGGTGTTGTACG
>DASYSI010000400.1:0-2956 GCA_036003485.1 Burkholderiales bacterium
GGAAAACGCGTACAGGATCGAGAACGTCAGCCGGTCGTGGTGATAGCGCCGGTAGACCGGATCGTGCTCGAAGTAATCAAGCGTATCGTGCATCCATCCCATGTTCCACTTCATGCCGAAGCCGAGCCCGCCCGCATATACGGGTCGCGTGACCTGCGGCCACGCGGTCGATTCCTCGGCTATCACCTGAACGTCGGGATGATCGCGATAGACGGCCACGTTGAGGTCGCGCAGAAAGCGGGTTGCGTCGAGATTTTCGTTGCCGCCATAGATGTTCGGTATCCACTCGCCGGACTTGCGCGCGTAATCAAGATACAGCATCGATGCGACGCCATCGACGCGCAGGCCGTCCACATGATAGCGATCGAGCCAGAACAACGCGCTCGACAGCAGGAATGCGCGCACCTCATGCCGTCCATAATTGAAAATATAGCTGTTCCACTCGGGATGAAAGCCTTGGCGCGCATCGGCGTGCTCGTACAGACGCGTGCCGTCGAAGTTGACGAGGCCGTGCGCGTCACCCGGAAAGTGCGCCGGCACCCAGTCCAGGATGACACCGAGACCATGCTCATGCATGACTTCGACAAAGTGCATGAAGTCCTGCGGCGTGCCGTAGCGCGCGGTGGGCGCAAAATAACCCGTCGTCTGGTAGCCCCAGGAGCCGTAAAACGGATGCTCGGTTATCGGCATCAGCTCAACATGCGTGAAGCCAAGGCCGGAAGCATACTGCGCGAGCGGCAGCGCGAGCTCGCGATATGACATCAGGCTGTTGCCGTCGCCGCGCCGCCACGAGCCGAGATGAACTTCATAGGCCGAGATCGGCGCGTTTAACGCGTTGCGCGCGTGCCGCGAGCGCATCCACGCTTCGTCCTTCCACGCGTGCTTGAGCGACCAGGCGCGCGACGCCTGCATCGGAGGCGTCTCAGAAAAAAACGCGAACGGGTCGGCCTTGTCGTATGCCGTGCCGTGTGCCGAAGTGATGCGATATTTGTAAGACTGCCCGTGGCGCGCAGCCGGCGCACGTCCCTCCCAGATACCCGATGCATCGGCCCGCGATGCGAGCGGATCCGCGTGCGGCCGCCAGTCGTTCCATTCGCCGATGACGCAGACCGCTCTCGCATTCGGCGCCCATACCGCAAAATCGGCGCCGCCGGAGACCGCGTCAATATGACAGCCAAGCTTGCGGTAGAGCGCAGCATGAGTGCCTTCTTTGAACAAATAGATGTCGTGTTCAGTAAGCATGAAGATTCGTCTTGCGAGTTCGTCGTGAAGGCGTCAGGCCCGCGAGTCAGCGCAGTCGTTCAAGAGAGCGCCAGCGCGACCGGCACGCGTGTTTTCAGCGCTGATGATGCAACTGCTGTCCGAGCATTTCAGCCGTGATCAGGGTAATGCCATTATCGGTCACATGAAAGCGTTTGCGGTCGTGCTCCGGATCGACGCCGGCTTGCAGGCCCGGCGGTATATACGTGCCTTTGTCGATGACTACGCGGCGCAGTACCGCACCGCGCCCGATTTCGACGTTCGGCAGAACGACCGCTCCCTCGATCGTGCAGTAGCTGTGCACCCGCACACTCGAAAACAACAGTGAAGATCTGACGGTCGATCCGCTGACGATGCACCCGCCTGAGACCATCGAATCGAGCGCGGCGCCGCGACGCTCGTCGCTGTTGAAAATGAATTTTGCTGGCGGCAGCTGCTCCTGATACGTCCAGATCGGCCATGATTGATCGTACAGATCGAGCGAGGGGGTCACGCGCGTTAACTCCATGTTGGCTTCCCAGTACGCGTCTATGGTTCCGACATCGCGCCAGTACGGCTTGCCGTCTTCGAGTTGTGTGCAGCTGTCCGCAAGACGGTGTGCTGACACGCGGTAACCGCGCTCAACCAGGTGCGGAACAATGTCCCGGCCAAAATCGTGCGCCGAATCGCTATCGTCCGCATCGCGTATCAGCTGCTCGTAGAGAAACGGCGAGTTGAATGCGTAAATTCCCATGCTGCCCAGCGCGCAATCGGGGCGGCCGGGCATCGAGCGCGGCTGCGCGGGCTTTTCCTGAAATCCGATGACCTGAAACTTGTCGTCTACTTCCATGACACCCAACTGCGTCGCCTCCGCCAGCGGTACTTCGACACAGCCGATGGTGAGGTCGGCGCGCCTCGCCACGTGCTCATCCAACATCTTCGCATAATCCATTTTGTAGATATGGTCTCCGGCAAGAATCAGCACGATGCGCGGATCGTGGTCGCGCAGAATGTCCAGATTCTGGAACACGGCATCAGCGGTGCCTTTGTACCAGTCCGACGTCACACGCTGCTGAGCGGGAAGCAGCTCGATGAATTCATTGAACCGGCCTTCGAGGAAAGACCAGCCGCGCTGCAGATGGTGGATCAGGCTCTGTGCCTTGTACTGCGTTGCAACGCCAATCCGGCGGATGCCGGAGTTCAGGCAGTTTGAGAGCGTAAAATCGATGATTCTGAATTTTCCTCCGAAAGGCACCGCAGGTTTGGCCCGCCAGTCGGTCAGTTTTCCAAGCCGCGTGCCGCGTCCGCCCGCGAGCACTATTGCCAGCGTCTGCTTCGCGAGATGCGCCATCGTCGGCGCGTCCGCCTGGTACTGCTTGTACGGGCCATAGCCCGGCTGAAGATCATCGAACACGGCGCACCTCGATTCAGAGCTTGGTAGGAACGTACACGAGCATAGATATTACCGAATTCGCGCGCATCGTTCCCATCAGTATGACTGCTTTGCGCGAGTTGGGTTCACTGCTGCCGAATTATGATGAACGCATTGCGGAGGCCCGCGCAATGCTGTTATTCTGACTGCTTCCGCATTTCGCATTCCGCTGCCGCCCCGCATTTCGAATGACTGGCCCGCTGCGCGTACTGTTCGTCACTTCGGAATGCACTCCGTGGAGCAAGACCGGAGGACTCGCGGATGTCTCAGCCGCGCTGCCGGCGG
>DASYSI010000401.1:0-9020 GCA_036003485.1 Burkholderiales bacterium
TCGGGCAGTTTTACGTTGACCATAACTCTCTACGCTTAGCAGGCTGATGCAGAACCCGCTGGGAACCCTTCGGGGCGGTGCTGGGCGGGGGGCCCGCCGCAGCGGCCGCGCCAAGGCAACGGCGCAGCGCAGGCGGGCCACACGATCGCGCTCCCCGGCCTTGCTTCGCTCCGTCTACGGCTCGCGCGATCATCTGCTTTGTTGCGAGCCTTGCGAATAGTCATGCTATTCGTCTGCGGCTCGCGTCGCGCATCTCGCCCCGCACAGCGGCGCCGCGGCCCCATGGGGTTCTGCATCAGCCTGCTTAAAGCAACAGGCGAAAAAAAAGCGCGGGCTAGCCGCACTTTTTCCAACCTGCGAAAAATCAGCACGACCGGCAGCTCAGCATTAAAGCGCAAGTTCGAAGTGTCATAACGCTCTGTTCCGGTCTTCGTGTTATGCCAAACGATTGGTAGGCGCGATTGGACTCGAACCAACGACCCCCACCATGTCAAGGTGGTGCTCTAACCAGCTGAGCTACGCGCCTGCAAGCGGCGGATTTTACCTGTTTCAGCACGGTGGTTCAAATAAATCCCGGCTGGGCTCCTGATCAAACCGGCGCGGGTTGCCGCCAACTCAAGGGCAGAATATATTTCAGACTGCTGCGAGATCGAACCATGATCGCCGCCAACATCAGGAAACACTATGAACGCCTGCGGCTTTTGCGTCCTCGCCTGTGCCTTGATCATCGCTGGTCCTCTTCGCGCGGCTGACCCTCTCGCGCCGAGCGATAGGGTCAAGGTGGCCGCGGGTTCATTCACGATGGGCCGCGACGACGGTCCACCCGATGAGCGCCCCGCGCATCAGATCAGTGTTGGCGCATTCGAGATTGATAGGCATCCCGTCACTAATATTCAGTTCGCTGAATTTCTGAATCGCGCCGGTACGCGCAACCCGGACGGCGAGCGCTGGTACGATGATGACGATCCCGATGCGCGCATCCACCGGCAAGGCAGCCGCTGGTTGGCCGACAAAGGATACGAGAACCATCCTGCAGTCGAAGTCTCATGGCTGGGCGCGCGTGACTACTGTCAATGGGGCGGCAAACGTCTGCCGACCGAAGCTGAATGGGAGAAAGCAGCGCGCGGCGCCGACGGCAGAACCTATCCGTGGGGTAATGCGCCGCCGGATCATACGCGTGCGCAGTTCGCGAAGCGCTTCAACGATACGGCTCCGGTCAATGCATTTCCCGCGGGCGCGAGTCCATACGGCGCGCTCGACATGTCCGGCAATACCTGGGAATGGGTCAGCAGCGCGTACCTTCCCTATCCTTATAATGCACGCGACGGACGCGAAGATCTTAAGCCCGGGCCCGTGCGCGCAACGCGCGGTGGCGGCCACGACTCGCCGGCGGAAGAAATCACCACGACCCAGCGCGGCCGCAACCTGTCGCGTAATCCCGCAGCAGGGCATCACAATATCGGTTTTCGCTGCGCCCAATAAAAGTGCCGTCCCGTCGCGGAGCATGCATGAAAACGGAGTTGGAACGTGAGATCCGGAATCTCCCTTTGCGCGCCGCGCGTCCGTGCTGACGAAGCTAACTTTGGAGGAAAACATGGCCACTACCATCGTGTCAATCGCGCGCGACCTGCTTGACGCTTATGACTGCGGCAAGCTCACGCCGACGCCCACTGGGCAGAACCCTGCTTTCGACTGGATTGCGGCGTACGATGTCGCTGCGGAAATCGTCAGGCTGCGCCGCGCGCGCGGCGAGCGCTGCGTCGGACGCAAGATCGGATTCACCAACCGCAACATCTGGCCTGAATACGGCGCGACCTCGCCGATCTGGTCGCACGTCTACGACAGCACGCTGATCCGGGCGCAGGGCGGCAGTGCGACGCTGTCGCTGCGAGGCAGCGTCTCCCCCAAGATCGAGCCTGAGATTGCGTTCGGGCTGCGCGCGCCCGTGCCGGCGGGGTGCAAGGATCCCGCGCTCGTCATGGAATCGGTCGAATGGCTGGCGCCGAGCTTCGAAATCGTCGACTGCCATTTTGCGCAGTGGAAGTTCGGGCCCGCCGATTCCGCCGCGGATTTTTCGTTTCACTGGCGGCTCGTGGTCGGCGAGCCGAACCGCATCGAGCGCGCCGAGATCGCAGAGCTCAGCGATCGGATTCGCGATTGCAAAGTCGAATTGAAATGCAACGGCGAAGTCAGAGACCGCGGCGTCGGGAGCAACGCGCTCGATCACCCCGCACTTGCGCTCGCATTCCTTGCCGACATTCTCTGTACACAGCCGAAATTCGACGCGCTCGCCGCCGGAGAAATCATCACCACCGGCACGCTCACGGCAGCGCTGCCGATCGCGTTCGAAGAAACCTGGACTTCCGCTATCAGCGGCTTACCGGTCGCGCCGCTGACGGTGACTTTCACGCAGTAAGTTTGCGTATCTCATTGTCGCGTAACACACCTCATCCATGCGCGCTGTCGCGCCGTGCCGCGCGCGCGACGCCCGGCACGTCGCGTATCAATCTCAGCACGCGGTTCAATTGATCGAGGTTATTGATCTCGACGGTCAGCAGCATGCGCGCCGAAACATCGCGGCTCGCGCTGTGCGTTGCGGTGACGTTGATGCCTTCGCGCGACAGGATTTCGGTGATGTCGCGCAGCAATCCGGTGCGATCATTCGCTTCGATCACGATATCGACCGCAAACGTTGCATTAGCCACCGCGCCCCAGTCGGCTGCAACCAGCCGCTCGGAAGGCAGGCGCTTTACGTTCGCGCAGCCCATGCGGTGTATCGTCACGCCGCGGCCGCGCGACACGAAACCAATAATGGAGTCAGGCGGCGCCGGCTTGCAGCATCCGGCCGGAACGGTCAGCAGCTTGTCGACACCGACCACCAGTATGCCGCCGGGCTGGGCGCGTGAATGCCTGACGATTGGTTGCGGCTCGCTCGCCGGCGGCGGCGTTTTGTCGGCACGCAATGCGCCGTGCAACTGGTGCGGGCTCAACGTGCCGCGCCCAACCGCGGCGAGAAAATCATCGAGCTTGTCAAACTCGAACTGCCGCGCGAGCGCGTCGAGATTGACGCCTGTCATCCCGCGGCGCTGCAGTTCGCGCTCGACGATGTCGCGCCCCTGCGCGATCGAGGCTTCATGATTCTGACGGTTGAACCACTGCCTGACTTTGCTGCGCGCGCCGGCGCTTTTCAAAAAGCCAAGTGCCGGATTCAGCCAGTCGCGGCTCGGCCCGCCCTGTTTGGCGGCCGTGATTTCGACGCGCTGAGCATTCGCGAGCCGCGTGTTGAGCGGCACCATTGCGCCATTGACCTTGGCACCCCGGCAGCGATGTCCGAGATCGGTATGCACGCGGTACGCAAAATCAATCGGTGTCGCATCTTTCGGCAAATCAATCACGCGGCCCTGCGGCGTCAACACGTAAATCGTATCGGCGAAAATCTCACGGCGAAACTGCGCAGCGAGTTCGCCGGCATCGGCAACCTCCTCCTTCCATGCGACGACTTGACGCAGCCACGCAATCCGCTCGTGATAAGCCGCGTCGCGGCCCGCGCTTTCCCGCGCTCCTTCTTTGTAACGCCAGTGGGCGGCGACGCCGAGCTCGGCGTGGTCGTGCATCTCGAAAGTGCGGATTTGGATTTCGAGCGGCTTGCCTTCGGGTCCGATCACCGCGGTATGCAGCGAGCGGTAATTGTTGCTCTTGGGTTTGGCAATGTAATCGTCGAACTCCTGCGGCAGCGGCGTCCAGAGGCTGTGCACCGCAGCGAGCGTGGCGTAGCAGTCCGCCACGTTGTCGACCAGCACGCGCACGGCGCGCACGTCGTAGAGCGCGTCGAAATCGACGCCTTTGCGCTGCATCTTGGAGTAAATGCTGTAGATGTGCTTGGGCCGTCCGCTGATGTCGGCAGCAATTCCCGCATGGCCCAATTCTTCGCGCAACCGCGCGATGACGGTGTTGATGTGCTGCTCGCGAGCGCTGCGCTTCTCGTCAAGAAGTCGCGCAATGCGCTGGTAAGAGTCAGGATCGAGAATGCGTAAAGCCAGGTCCTCGAGCTCCCATTTGAGCTGCCAAACGCCAAGCCGGTTGGCAAGCGGCGCGAAGATATCGAGCGCGAGCCGCGCCCTGTCGCGACGCAACGCCTCATCGTCGCTCTTGACCACCCAACGCATCGTCTGAGTGTGATCGGCGAGCTTGACGAGCACCACGCGCACGTCCTGCGCCATCGCGAGCAGCATTTTGCGCAGCCCCTCGAGCTGTGCCGCATGATCGCCGGCACGCACTGAGCTGCTTCCCAGATTTTCGATCATCGCCATGCGTGCGACGCCATCGGCGAGCTCGCCGATGCGCGCACCGAACTCTTCGCGTATCGCCCCTACGGATTCATGCGTACCGGCCACCTGCGCGAGCAGGCTCGCGGCAAGACTGCCGGCGTCGAGCTTGAGCGCGTGCAACAGGCTTGCCGTGGCCAGGGCATGCGCAAAAGCCGGCTCTCCACCCTTGAGCGCGTGGTTTGCGAGACGCGGCTCGAGCCAATCGAGGGCGCGTTTGAGCAAGGCGGCGTCGGCCTCGGCGTAATCGGCGCCGAGCGCATCAAGCCAGCGCGTAACGCGGTTGTCGCCGGGGCCGGCGACGAGTTTCAAATGCGTGGAATGCGCCATCCGTTCAGTCCGGTTCAGGATTGCGGTATTGCTGGATTAACAGATAAGCACCCCACGCCATCGCTGCGAGCATGATCAGCGAGCCCACAATGTCGGCGGCGAGTGCGATCCCTTTCTCGTGATATATCAGATTCAGATCGATCAGGATATTCGCCCAGTCGTGAGTTTCAGGCACATCCTGGCTGTGGCCGGTCAAAAGCGGCAGCTGCAAATCGCGCGCGTCGTTGATGTAAGGCGCGAGGTCCTTCAAGCTCTGGCCAAACCACCACAACCCGAAAGAACCGCCAAAATTGTCGTGATACTTGAAAACGAACACTCCGACGACGATCGCCGGCATCAGCAACTGGCCGAGACTGCCGCCCAGAACATGCACGAAAGAGCCAAAAGGCATGAACGCAACGTGTCCCGCCTCATGGAAGACCAGATCAACGCGGTGCATAAATGAACGGCCGATGTCGTTGCTGCGAAAGTCGAGCGTAAGAAAGTAACAGCCCCAAACGACGAACACCGCATACAATGCGCAGCGGCCCCAGAACAGCGTGCGATCGGTGCTGGGTTCGACACGAGTCAGCATTGCAAGCAATCGCATTCCCCAGCGGTTGGTTTCTTCCCCGCTTGATTCTTCTTCGCGCGTGAGACGCGTTGCGCCCAGCGTATGGCTGACCCATTTCGCGAACACCAGCCCGCATGCCGGACACACACCGTCCGCGCCAAGGTCCGCCGGGTTTCGTTCATAACCGCATTTCGGGCATTTCCGGTACATGAGTGAGCCCTGCCGTAGAAACCAGTGCACCGCACTCGCGATCATAAATGATCGACGCTCCACGCGCATGCACCCGATCGGGGCAAATCATCTGCGCGCGCTCCATTTTGATGCGTGCCGCCGCGGTTACTTTTCGATTCGCCAAAATCACTCCCGACCGGCGTAATATATCGATCATGATTTAGATGCGGTAGCTCTGCAGCATGACCATCACGCGTTCTCCAACCACATTTGGTACAGGCGCCACATTGAATCAATCCTCGACGAATGATGCGCTACGCCATCACCCCGTGTCTTTAACCTGGTTCAACGAAATGTATGACGACGGCGCTGCCCCGCGCGAGCATTACGCCGCATACGCGGAATGGCTCGCTTCAAAGCCGCTCGAATTCATGCTGCAAAAGCAGAAAGAAGCCGACGCGCTCTACGCGCGCCACGGCATTACCTTCGCAGTCTACGGCGATGAAACGGGAGTCGAGCGCTCAATTCCGTTTGATATCATTCCGCGCATCCTGCGGCCGGGGGCATGGAAAAAACTGTCCGACGGCTGCTGCCAGCGGGTGCGCGCGCTCAATGCGTTTCTCAAGGACATCTACCACGGTCAGGAAATCATCAAGGCCGGAATTATCCCAGCGCAGCAAGTACTCGGCAACAACCTGTTCCGCCCCGAAATGCGCGGCATTGCCGTACCGAACGACGTCTACATCCATGTCGCGGGCATTGACCTGATCAAGGTCGGGCACGACACGTTCTATGTGCTCGAAGACAATCTGCGCACCCCGTCGGGTGTGTCGTATATGCTCGAAAATCGCAACATGATGATGCGCTTGTTCCCCGATCTGTTTGCGCGCGTTGCGGTCGCGCCGATCGATCACTACGCCAATGTGCTGCTCGATAATCTGCGTGCGGTCGCGCCTTCGGGCATTTCAAACCCGACGGTGGTCGTGCTGACGCCGGGCTCCTATAACAGCGCCTATTTCGAGCATGCGTTTCTCGCCCAGCAGATGGGCGTTGAGCTGGTCGAAGGACCGGACCTGTTCGTCGCCGATAACATGGTCCACATGCGCACCACTCACGGCCCGCAGCGAGTCGACGTAATCTACCGCCGCGTCGATGATGATTTCCTTGATCCACTGGCGTTCCGTCGCGACTCGATGCTCGGTGTGCCGGGCCTGTTTGCGGTTTATCGCGCCGGCAGAGTGACGCTCGCCAACGCGATCGGCACCGGCGTCGCCGACGACAAATCGACCTATATTTATGTGCCCGACATGGTACGGTTCTACCTTGGCGAAGAGCCGATTCTGCAAAATGTTCCGACCTATCGGTTGGGCGAGCGTGACGACCTGAAATACGTCCTCGCACACCTGCCCGAGCTGGTCGTGAAGGAAGTCCAGGGCTCGGGCGGCTATGGCATGCTCGTCGGCCCGGCGGCGAGCAAAATCGATATCGAGACCTATCGCGCGCGCATCCTGGGGCACCCCGCGAGCTTCATCGCACAACCGACATTGGCGCTGTCGACCTGCCCGACTTTCGTTGACTCCGGAATCGCACCGCGACACGTCGACCTGCGTCCGTACGTGTTGTCAGGCAAGAGCGTGACGCTCGTGCCCGGCGCGCTCACGCGCGTCGCGCTGCGCGAAGGCTCGCTCGTCGTCAATTCGTCGCAGGGCGGCGGCACCAAAGATACCTGGGTGCTTGAAGGGTAGCTATCAGCTATGCTCGCCCGCGCCGCCAACAATCTCTACTGGATGTCGCGTCACATCGAGCGTGCCGAGAACACCGCGCGCATGCTCGATGTGACCTATCGCATGTCGCTGCTGCCCTATCGCGTGCTCGAAGCCGGACAGGAATGGGCTGATCCGTGGGCCCTGCCGCTGGTGATCACCGGCCGCGCGACCGCCTACTACGAGCGCTATCAGCAAGTCACGCCCGACAACATGCTGTACTTCCTGGTATTCGATGCGACCAATCCGTCGAGCATTTACTCGTGCATCCAGTCGGCGCGCGAGAATGCGCGCAGCGTGCGCGGCGTCATTACCTCCGAGATGTACGAAGACCTTAACGACCTGTGGCTCCAGATGCGTAAGACTGACTATTCGCAGATCGAGTCCAAAGGCGTGAGCGAATTTTTTTACTGGGTCAAGCTGCAGTCGCATCAGTTCCGCGGCGTGACCTTCGGGACTATGCTCCGCGACGAGGGCTATCAGTTCATCCGTCTCGGCACTTTCATGGAGCGCGCCGACAATACCGCGCGTATCCTCGATGTGAAATATCACACGCTGCTGCCGTCGGTGTCGGATGTCGGTGGCGCGGTGGATTACTACCAGTGGAGCGCGCTCCTGCGCTCGGTCAGCGCATTCGATTCGTACCGCAAGGTATACCGCGATGCTATTACGCCGATGAAAGTCGCCGAGCTGCTGATCCTGCGTGACGATGTGCCGCGCTCGCTGCACGCATGCATGAACGAAATTTACGAAATCCTGCGCCTGCTGTGCGACCGCTCGCAGCTCGAAGCCGAGCGCCTCGCGGGCGAGCTGCACGCCCGGCTTCATTACGGACGCACGCAGCAGATCTTCGATTTCGGGCTGCACGAGTATCTGATGGAGTTCCTTGAAGGGATCAGCCTGCTCAGCGATGAAATCAACAAGGATTTTCTGGTTCCAGCGTATACGTCCAACACCGCTCCCGCCGACGCCGCCACACAGCGTCAATCCAGTTCTCAGCTTGGGCTGCAACCATTAGAATAGGCGTCTTTAAGTTCAAGCAAGCCGTTCGGAGAACCGTTTTCATGACGTATTGTGTCGCCGTAATGCTCGACGCCGGGATGGTGTTTGCCTCCGACTCCCGCACCAATGCCGGGGTTGACCAGATCGCGACCTTCCGCAAGATGCACATCATCGCCACGGGCGGCGATCGCCTGATCGTAGTCTTGAGCTCGGGCAATCTCTCGATTTCGCAAAGCTCGATTAACCTGCTCGAGCACCAGTCGCGCAGCGGCGACTCCAACCGGACCATATTCAATGCATCGTCGATGTTCGAAATCGCCGATCTCGTCGGCAATGCGCTGCGCGAAGTGCGGCGGCGTGATGGCCCGTATCTGATGCAGAATAATATCGAGGCAAACGCCTCGTTCGTGGTCGGCGGACAGATCCGCGGCGAACCGCAGCGGCTGTTCCATATCTACAGTGAAGGCAATTTCATCGAAGCGACGCCGGAAACGCCCTACTTTCAAATCGGTGAAAGCAAATACGGCAAACCGGTGATCGACCGTGTGATCAATCGCAGCACCACTTTGCTTGATGCCGCCAAGTGCGTTCTGGTGTCGTTCGACTCGACCATGCGCAGCAATATTTCGGTCGGGCTGCCGATCGACCTGCTGGTTTATCACAACAACAGCCTGCGGCCGGGTATTGTGCGCCGCATCGACGAAGCCGATCCCTACTTCAACATGATTCATAATCAGTGGGGCGAGGGGCTCAAGCGCGTATTTGCGCAAATACCGAACCCGCAATGGGATGACGCGGGCTAGCACTGCAGGAAACCCGCACGTGAGCATCCATGTCGCGCTCAACCATCACACGCACTACCGCTATGACCGGCCG
>DASYSI010000402.1:0-3480 GCA_036003485.1 Burkholderiales bacterium
GAAATCGTCATCCGACACGATGGCGCGGCTGAATGCGATCGTCGTGTGCACGCCCTCAACTACAAACCGGTCGAGCGCGGACAACATTCCTTCGATGGCCGCGTGACGGTCATCGCCGCAAACCACGAGTTTCGCAAGCATCGAGTCATAAAAAGGCGGCACCGTGTAACCTGCGAAGCAGTGGGTATCGACGCGCACTCCGCTGCCTTCCGGTTGCTCCCACTTCAGTATTTCTCCAGGGCACGGCGCAAAGCCTGCCTGCACGTCCTCCGCGTTGACCCGGCACTCGATCGCATGGCGCGGCATTTTCACGTCGCGCTGCGAAAACGACAGGGGTTCTCCCCCCGCCACGCGAATTTGCTCGGCGACAAGATCGACGCCGGTCACTTCTTCGGTCACCGGATGCTCAACCTGGATGCGCGTGTTCATTTCAAGAAAATAGCAGGACCTGCTCTCCAGATCCATGATGAATTCGACGGTTCCCGCGCCGACATAGGACGCCGCGCGCGCAAGCTTGACGGCGGACGCGGCAAGCGACTCGCGCAGCTTCGCGTCGACTACGGGAGACGGCGCTTCCTCGATCAGCTTCTGATGCCGCCGCTGCACCGTGCAATCGCGCTCACCCAGATGCAGAATATTTCCAAGGCTGTCGCCAAAAATCTGGACCTCGATGTGGCGGCCTTTTTCAACGTATTTTTCCATGTACAGCGTCGCGTCGCCGAACGCGGCGCGCGCTTCCGCCGCCGCGCTGACGAAAGCTTCGTGCATCTTCTCAGGCGACCTGACCACGCGCATGCCGCGGCCGCCGCCGCCTGCGCTCGCTTTCAGAATGACGGGAAAACCGATGCGGCGGCCCTCGCGCAGCGCATCGTCTGCGCTTTTCAACTCCTCACATCCGGGAATGACGGGCACCTCGTTGGCTTTGGCCAGCCGCAGCGCGGTGAGCTTGTCTCCCATCGCGGCGATTGCTTCGGCGCTCGGGCCGATGAAGTTCACGCTTGCCTCATCGCACAATCTTCTGAAGGATGTGCGCTCGGACAGAAAACCATAGCCGGGGTGCAGCGCATCGCAGCGAGTGCCGAGTGCTGCCGTTATTACCGCGTTCTGATCGAGATAACTGCGGCCGGCCTGCGCGGGCCCGATGCATACCGTGCGATCGACTGTCCTGGCGGCGAGCGAGAATCGATCGGCTTGCGAGCACGCGAGCACGGTCTCGATCCCCAGCTTGTGGCAAGCACGCGCTATGCGTACCGCGATTTCACCCCGATTGGCAATCAAGACTCTCGATATCGGCACTGCGATGCGCTCTAGTCGGGCTGGATGATCAGCAAAATCTGGTCCTTCTGGACAGTGGCCGCGTTGTGCACGGGTATCTTTACGACTTTTCCCGCAACGCCCGCCCTGATCGTATTGAATAGCTTCATAACTTCGATCAGGCACACCGTATCTTCCGGCCTGACGGCAGCTCCGACCTCGACAAACGCAGGCGATCCCGGCGCAGGCGCGCGGTAAAAAGTCCCCAGCATCGGCGCGCGTATCACCATCATCCCCGCGGGGACCGCTTCGGTTTCTGCCGCGGCGCGCTCATCGGCAGCTGCTGCCTTGCCGCCCGCACTGGCGTCACGAGCAGCGATCGTGATAGCGTCCGCGCTTGCCGGCGCATCCCCAACTTTCACGCCCTGCACGCCGGATTTGATGACGTGCAGCTTGAAGTCATCCGTCTCGAGATTGATTTCGTCGTAATCCGACGCTTCAATCAGCCGCAGCATTTCCAGTATTTGTTTTTGACCGATTCCCATTTGCGGAAAAGCTCAGTCGATCGTTGCGAGCAGCTGACCGAACTCGACAAACGTTCCCTCGTCCACCGCAACGGCAGTCACGCGTCCCGCCGTGCCGGCGCGCACCTCCACCACGTCTTTAAAACGCCGCAAAACGAATAGTAAGCTGCCCTCTTCGACCGACTCGCCGGGGCCGGGAATCCTGTCCCGTCCGGGCGGCGCGCCTACGAAACCGACACCGGGTGCAGTCAACTGCGTGGGGCCGGCACCCTGTGTGCCCTGCATATCTGCGGCCGGTTCTCCGGCGCTCCGGCAATCGTCGGCCGCGCTGCGCCGTGACAACCGGATCGAAATCCCGTCGCATTCGAGCGCCAGATGCTGGAACCCCGACGTCTGAAAATATTCGAAGAGCCACTCGAATTTCATGTCGGGCTCGCGGTGATCTTGCGTCAAGCCGGCAGTTGAAGCCCTGTTCGTTGTGAATCCGGGCCGCGCGCGAAATCAGGCGCGGAGTTTTTCCATCAGCGGCCGCACGCTTGCGGCCGTTTCCAGACCCTGCAGCAGGGATTGCAGCTGTGCCGCCTTGTCGCGGCCAAATTTGGGCACCACCAGATCGGTGAATTTACGCTCCAGTTCAGCGCGCGTCATCGGCTTATGCCAGACCTCTTCCTCTAAAGTGCGGCCGTCATTGGTGCGTATGATGACGATGGCGTGACGTCCCTGATCCATTCCGGTCCAGTCCTCACGGCCGACAAAGCGAATGCGCTCCTGCATCGGCGTGCTGGCTTTGTCAGCCGCAGCCTCAGGATCGTGCAGCTGGTAGAAATCAAGTTTGCCGGTGTTGGCTGCGATCGCGCTCACTTTGAGCGCCGAAATCGACGCGTGGCGCGTCGCCGGCACCCTGTGCACGCTGCGCTTGGGCATGTGAATTTCGATTTCCTTGATCTGCTGCGGGGTCACGTGGTTTGCTTCGAGCAAATGAAACAATCCCTGCAGATAGGTTTGATTCGGCGTACCCACCGGATAGCGTTTATGCATGACATCAGTGATCGAATAATAGCTTCCCAGTTTCTCGAGCAGTCCTGCACCAGCCTCCGGTTTGCTGATATAGGCGTCAAATAATCCGAGTTGGCCGTCGAGAATATCGAGCGGCGCAAAGCAACCCTTTTGTGCAAGCAGTGCTGCAGTCACGCCGTTGCGATTGGCCGCCGCGACCTGGAACGTCTTGCCCATGTGCACCGGATCCTTCGTCATGTTGTCGGGTCCCGCGGCCTGATAGGCAGCAAGGCACATCGCGACTTGCAGCGCCTGGCGGTCGAGCCCGAGCAGCACACCCGCCGTCACCGCGGAGCTCATATTGGCGGCAACCGCAGTATGATAAAAACGCCGGCTGATGTAATCGCGCTCGCGGTAGAAAATCGTCATCAGCCGTCCGCCGACCTCGTAGCCGAGCGTGACTGCGCGGATAATGTCCTTGCCGCTTGCGTTTAGCCGTTCCCCGACCGCCAGCGCCGTGGGCACGGGACCGGCGGCTACGTGTCCGCCGACGGAAGTCAGGTGGACCGGATCGACTTCGTCGCCGTGAGCCATGCCGCCGTTGGCCATCGCGGCGTTGATTACTGAGGTGACGACAGGGTGCCCGATGATTGTGCATTCCTGTTTTGCACCCTGCTCGTCGAGCATCGCGACGATCGCTTTGACT
>DASYSI010000403.1:0-2028 GCA_036003485.1 Burkholderiales bacterium
CTGGTAATTCATGACGTCGCTCACTTTGCAAAATACTTCGTACGCGAGCACGGTAGCAAGGATCAAATCGCGGCCGCTTCGCCCCGCCACTTCGGCAGTCGACAGCAACGCGGCGATCGCATCGCTCGGATGTCCGCTGCCCATGCCAATATAGCCGTCGTTATAGTCCAGATAGCGGATCATCACGCCGTTGGCGAAGACCGCGAGATCGGGACTCGTCTTGATGCCGCTGCAGAGCACACTCGCCCCATTCGTCGCGCTGACGCCGGCCGCGAGCTTGACCGCGATCTGGCTCGGTTTGGCGCTGTAGCCGCCGATCGCGCAGCCCAGCGTATCGATCATGATGCGCTTTGTCATGCGCACGACCTCAGGCGGCAGGTCTTCATATTTCAGAGCCGTTGCATATTGGGCCAGGGCTTCAGCGATCGAGCCCTGCGGGGAAACCTCGGCGGGCGCCGGAGGTTTTCCAGACTCGTCCTGCGCCCGCGCCGGCAACGCGGCCGCGGCGCCCGTTGCCGCTGCTTGCGCAAGAAATCTGCGGCGCGCCGCGCTCTGTTCATCGAGTACTTCCATTTGCCGTGCCTTATCCATGATTTCCTTCCAACGGATTGTTTAAAACCAGCGAATGTGCGCGCTCATTGGAACCTTGAATGATTCGCGCCCTAACTTGTTTGTGGCGATTCTCTCATTTATTCTTTATTCTATACCGCCGGTCCGGGAGCTTTTGCGTGATCAAAGCGAGGAGGCAACTTGAGCACACGTGCTGAAATGGTACTGCACCAACGCCGCATGACGAGCGCATTGGCGGTTTTTACCTGCGCTCTGTTGTTCGCGCTTCCTTCCGTCGCACAGACTTATCCATCGAAGCCGATACGCGTCATCGTGCCGTATCCGGGAGGGAGGTGCACCGGATCTCGGCGAAGGGGTTGCTGTTGGGGCGGAGACGGGGCACGGCCGCCCGGGTTATGGCACAGTATCCTGCGACGCTTTGCAATGGCGCTATGTGCCGCCGCTTCGCTCTTCGCGCTTTCCTCCGTCGCACAGACTTATCCATCGAAGCCGATTCGCGTCATCGTGCCGTACCCGCCGGGCGGCACGTCCGATATCCTCGCGCGGCTGATCGGCGCCAAGCTCACCGAAAGCTGGGGACAGCAGATCATCGCGGACAACCGCGCCGGCGCCAACGGCAACATCGGCGCGGAGCTGATGGCGCGCGCCACGCCCGATGGCTACACGCTGATGCTGGCAGAGCTTGGCAACCTCGTGATCAGCTCCATCCTGTTTGCGAAACTGCCGTTCGACGTGCCCAAGGACTTTGCCTCGGTGACGACGATCTCGTACTCGCCTCATCTGCTCGCCACGCATCCGAGCGTGCCCGTGAAAACCACTCGGGATCTGATCGCGCTTGCCAAAGCAAATCCAGGCAAGCTCAATTATGCGACCGGGCTTGGCGGCGCGCCTCACCTCGCGGGGCTCATGTTCGCGCAGCGCACCGGCATCCAATGGGTATACATTCCGACCAAAGGCGGCACTCAGTCGACTTTGGCGGTCGCTAGCGGAGACGCAGACGTGATGTTTCTCGGCATCCTGCAAACGCTGCCGCACATAAAACTCGGCAAGCTCAAGCTGATCGCGGTGTCGAGCGAGCAGCGCCTGCCGAGCCTGCCGCATACGCCTACCGTCGCGGAAACCCCCGGACTGGACGGATTCGTAACAGGAACGTGGCAGGGCATGCTCGCGCCGGCGCGCACGCCGCCGGAGGTCATCGCAAAGCTCAATGTCGAAGTGGCGCGCATATTAAGGCTGCCCGACGTGAAGGATTGGCTCGTTTCTCAGGGCACGACACCGCTTCCGGCGAGCCCGCAGGAGAGCGGCCGGTGGCTCGCAGCCGAGCAGGAGCGATGGGCGAAAGTCGTCAGGGAAAGCGGGTTCAAACTCGAGCAATAAACTGCCCGTGCGCTTGTAGGTTGGATCGATGCACTGCATGTAACGTCGACCGAATGAGATGATCAATTTCGGCACGGTCTC
>DASYSI010000404.1:0-4329 GCA_036003485.1 Burkholderiales bacterium
AGGTATTTTTCAAGGGCGGCGCGAAGACGAAGAACGTCGAAGTCGAATATCCGATCGGCCACCGCCGCCGCCGCAAAGAGGGCGTGCCGCTGCTCGAAGCCAAGTTTCGCACCAATCTTGCACGTCGCTTTGCCGCCAAGCAGCAGGCGGCCATTCAGGACGTGTGTCGCGATCAGCGGCGGCTTGAAGCCACACCGGTCAACGAGTTCGTGGATCTTTTCGTCATCTGAGCCCGCGTCCCCATGGGATTCTGCATCAGCCTGCTAGAATCCCGTATCTGACGTTCATTCCGGAGATCACCATGAAATGGAAAATGGGCTGCGTCGTCTGCCCCGCGATAATGCTGTTCGCGCCGATACCGATTTTCGCCGCCGGCCTCACGCCCGGCCAGTATGAATATACGATCCAGATGAACATGGCGGGCGCGCCCGCGCTTCCGCCGCAGACCATGCAGCGCTGCCTCACCGCGGGTGACGTTGCAGGAAATAAGTCGTACGAGATGCCTCCCGATCGCAACAGCGACTGCCAGACCCGGGATGTCGCCGAAAGCGGCGGCAAGTTTTCGTACAAAGTGTCGTGCACGAAACCCCAGAAGCTCGACGGCACGGCCAAAGGGACGGTCACATCAAACAGCATGACGATGGAAATGAATATGACGATGGCAGGCGCGCCCGGGCCGATGACGCAGACCATCACCGCCAGACGCATCGGCGACTGCAAACCATAAATTTGAGGGTCAGCGCTCGGCGTCAAGCGGCTGGCGTGCGCCGTTAACGATTCAAGCTGACTGCTGAGAACCGAGCCCGAGGTCCGATATGTCACAAAATACGTTCAACGCTTTGCAGGAATTCAAGCTCGCCTCCGGCAGGAGCGGCCGCTATTACTCACTCGCGGCACTCGAAGCCGCAGGTCTCGGCCAGATCTCGCGCCTGCCCGTTTCGATTCGCATCGTGCTCGAAGCGTTGCTTCGGAACTGCGACGAAAAAAGAGTCAGCGCGCAGAACGTGCGCGAGCTTGCGGCATGGGCGCCGAATGGCGCGCGCACCGAGGAGATTCCGTTCGTAGTCGCGCGCATCGTACTGCAGGACCTCGCCGGATTTCCGTCGCTCGCGGACTTCGCCGCCATGCGCGGTGCGGCGCGCAAGCTCGGCAAAAATCCGAAGCTGATCGAGCCCCTGGTGCCGGTCGAGCTTGTCGTCGATCATTCTGTGCAGGTCGACCATTACAATTCGCCCGACGCGCTCCGGCTCAATATGGAAATCGAGTTTCAGCGCAATGCCGAGCGCTACCGATTCCTGAAGTGGGGCATGCAGGCCTTCGATGGCATGAAGATCGTGCCGCCAGGCATCGGTATCGTGCACCAGGTCAATCTGGAATATCTTGCACGCGGCGTGCAGCAGCGCGATGGCATTTATTTCCCCGACACGATGGTCGGAACCGATTCGCACATGACCATGATCAACGGCATCGGCGTGGTTGGCTGGGGCGTGGGCGGAATCGAGGCCGAAGCCGGCATGCTTGGTCAGCCCATCTATTTCCTCACGCCTGACGTGATCGGCGTGCATTTGACCGGAAAGCTCGCGCCCGGCGTCACTTCGACCGACCTCGTTCTCACCGTTACCGAAACGCTGCGCAAAGCGCGGGTCGTCGGCAAATTCGTCGAATATTTCGGCACCGGCGCCGCGTCGCTTGCCGTTCCCAATCGCGCCACGCTTTCGAACATGTGCCCGGAATATGGCGCGACGATCGGCTTTTTTGCGGTGGACGACGAAACCATAAAGTATTTCCGCGCCACCGGCCGCAGCGAAGACGAAATCGACGCGCTCGAAAGCTACTGCAAAGCGCAAGGCATTTACGGTATGCCGCAAAGCGGACAATGCGATTACTCATCGATCGTCGAGATCGACCTTTCGAAGGTCGTGCCGACAGTCGCCGGTCCGAAGCTGCCGAATCAGCGCATCGATCTGCCGGCGCTCAAGGAAAAATTCCGCGCGCTGATGCAGCAACCGGCGGCGGAAGGCGGCTATGGTAAATCCTTCGCGGATCTCGGCACGCGCATAGCAGCGGGCAAGCCCGGCCTCGATCTCGGCCATGGCGACGTGCTGATCGCCGCGATTACTTCGTGCACCAATACGTCGAATCCGGCCCTGCTGCTCGGCGCGGGACTTCTCGCGAAGAAAGCGGTCGCGCGCGGGCTCAAGGTCAACCCACGCGTAAAGACTTCATTCGCACCGGGATCGCGCGTGGCAGGTGAATACCTGAAGCAGTCAGGACTGCTGCCCTATCTCGAGCAGCTCGGCTTCTATGTGGTCGGCTACGGCTGCACCACTTGCATGGGCGGCTCGGGTCCGCTTGATCCGGCGCTCGAAGAACCGCTCACGCTAAACGACCTGATCGGCGTCGCGGTGCTTTCGGGCAATCGGAATTTCGAGGCGCGCATACATCAGAGCCTGAAGGCCAATTTTCTGATGAGCCCGCCGCTGGTGGTCGCGTTCGCGCTCGCGGGGACCGTCGATATCGATATGAGCGCCGATCCCATCGCTACGGACGCGGACGGCAAACCGGTGTACCTCAAGGACATCTGGCCGAGCGACGCCGAAATCGCCGAGCTCATGAAATTCGCGAACGATCCGGCCAATTTCCGCCGCCTATACAGCGACCTTTCCGAATCAAATCCATTGTGGAAAGAAGTGCCGTCCGCGTCGGGCGAAGTGTTTGCCTGGGATCCGCAGTCGACCTATATCAAGGAACCGCCGTTTTTTGACGGCTTCACCATGCAAACCGAAAAAACGGGCGACATCCATGGCGCACGCGCCCTCGGATTGTTCGGTGACTCGGTAACCACCGACCACATCAGCCCGATCGCGACCATCAGACCGAATTCACTCGCAGGAAAATATCTGGCCGAGCGCGGCGTCAAAGCGGCGGACTTCAGCAACTTTGGAATGCGGCGGTGCAACCACGAAATCATGCTGCGCGGCACTTTTGCCCACGTGCGCATCCGCAATCTGCTCGCGCCCGGAACCGAGGGCAGCGCAACCGTGCATCAACCGAGCGGCGAGACGACGACGATTTATGAAGCTGCGATGCGTTACCAGGAGGAAGGCGTGCCGCTGATGGTATTCGCCGGCGAGGAATACGGCACCGGCTCATCGCGCGACTGGGCCGCCAAGGGAACGCAACTGCTCGGCGTGAAAGCAGTGATCGCGCGCGGCTTCGAACGCATCCACCGCTCGAACCTGGTCGGCATGGGCGTGCTGCCGTGCCAGTTCAAAGGCGATACGACCTGGCAGAGCCTTGACATCGATGGCAGCGAGACCTTCGACCTCGTCGGCATCGAAGGCGATCTCGCGCCGATGCAGGACGTAACCCTCGTTATCCGCCGCGGCCACGGCGCGTCACAGCGCGTGCCCCTGCTGCTGCGCATAGATACCCCGATCGAAGTCGACTATTTCCGCAACGGCGGCATACTCCCGTTCGTGCTGCGTCAGATCGTCGCAGCGGCATGACGGCCTTTGCGTGAAAATTTCGTTCCTTCGCATGACGGCCGCGAGTGGCTCTATAATGCCCGCATCAGCCCGCATCGCCGGACATCTCTGACGGGGAATCTATGACCGACTTGGTTCTCGACAACGTCAACGTTACCGCCGAACGCCCGATCGTGACGCCGGACGAGTTAAAGACGCTGCTGCCGCTATCGGCCCAAGCACGCGATCTCGTGTTCGCCAGCCGCGCGATCGTGCGCAAAATCATCGATGGCTCGGATCCGCGCCTGCTGCTGATCGTCGGCCCGTGTTCGATCCATGACACCGTAGCTGCGATCGATTATGCGCAGCACTTGAAGCAGCTCGCGGCAGAGCTCGCCGATACGCTCTACATCGTCATGCGCGTTTACTTCGAGAAGCCGCGCACCACCACAGGGTGGAAGGGACTCATCAACGACCCGCACCTGAATTCGAGCTTCGCCATCGAAGACGGCCTGAGGAAAGCGCGCCGTCTGCTGCTCGACTTAGCCGAGATGGGCATGCCGGCCGGGACCGAGGCGCTCGATCCGATCACGCCGCAATACCTGTCGGACCTGATCACCTGGAGCGCGATCGGCGCGCGCACCACCGAATCGCAGACGCACCGCGAAATGGCAAGCGGCCTGTCGATGCCGGTCGGAATCAAGAACGGCACCGACGGCGGACTGTCGGTCGCAATCAACGCATTGCTCGCGATTTCCACGCCCCACAGCTTTCTCGGCATAGACGAACAGGGCCGCTGCGCGATCGTCAAGACGCGCGGCAACCGCTACGGGCATGTCGTGATGCGGGGCGGCGGCGGCAA
>DASYSI010000405.1:0-2342 GCA_036003485.1 Burkholderiales bacterium
TTCCACCGCCGCCTGACGAATCGCGATGCTCGACCTCGCCCGAATAGACGATGGTGACGGTCTCGAATCCGCGATGCGGATGCGCGCCGACCCCGCGTCGTTGCCGTGACGGCGGAAAGCTCGCCGGTCCTGCGTAATCGAGCAGCAGGAAAGGCGACATTTCAGCGCCGATATCCGAGTAAGAAAAGACGCTGCGCACGGGAAACCCGTCGCCGACCCAATGGCGTTGGTTGTTACGTTGAATAAAAGCAAGTTTTTTCATGATTTATCTCCTTCTAAATCGTAATGTACGAGATGTTTCGACTAATTATTAGATGGTAGTATATGAAAACATTGTTCTGTCTAATGGATAATCACAATGGACCTGAATGAAATCAAAGTCTTCGTGAGAGTGGCGCAGGCGGGAAGCTTTACACGCGCGGCCAAACAGCTCGGCATCCCGAACTCGACGGCGAGCGCGAAGGTTTCGGCCCTCGAGCGCAGACTCGGAATCACGCTGCTGCAGCGAACCACTCGCAAACTGCGCCTGACCGAAAGCGGTGAGGCCTACTTTCTCCAGGCTTCGCAGGGTCTCGAGGAAATCCTGAAAGCCGAGGCCGAAATCAGCGCGTTGCAGCGCGCGCCGCAGGGCCTGCTTCGGGTCACCGCTCCGATCGACCTCGGAAGCAGCTGCGTTGCCGAATTGATTTCAGCGTTCAGGAAAAAATATCCGGCGGTGAATGTCGAGCTCATTTTTACGTCGCGCTATGTCGATCTTGTCGCCGAGGGCGTGGATGTTGCGGTGCGCGCGGGCAAGCTGCGCGATTCGGGCCTGATCGCGAGAAAAGTCGGAGTTGCGGATTGGATCCCGATTGCCAGCCCCGCGTATCTCAAACAACGAGGGACGCCGTCGCACCCGAAAGATCTGCGCGATCATGCCTGTCTGCAGTTCACTCCGCTCGGGACCGATGATTGGCAGCTCACTGACGGCAAACACACGGTCAGCGTGGCGCTGGGCCGTCAGCTGGTGGCAAACGAAATAAATTTTACAAAAGCGCTTGCACTGTCAGGAAACGGAATCGCCCTGCTACCGAGCTACATTTGCAGAAACGAGATACGCAGTGGCAGGCTGATTCGCATTCTTCCCGAGTGGCGCGGCAGAGTCGATACGCTGCACCTCGTCTATCCGGGACAGAAGTTTGTCGCCCCCAAAGTGCGGGCGTTTGTGGACATGGCGTCCGACGCACTGAAACGCATGTTCGAAGAATAATTCCGCCTTTACGGCTGCGCCGCCACCCATGCGAGGCTCTGGAACCGCAGAAACAATTCGCGGCACGCCCAGGCGTCCGTGGCCGCGTAGGTAATCTGCGCGGCAGACAATTGCGACGCAGCCCAGTTTGAGGTCTGAGCGCCTTTTGGAATCCGGATTCCCAGGAATATCCCGGCGAGGTTGCGCAAGCCGGTCTGGCGCAAGCCGCAGCGGCGCGCGACGATGCCCAGATCGAGGATATTCTTCTCGACGAAGGAAAACAGCAGCTTGAGCTGGCGCAGATCGTTCGCCAGCGCCACGCCGACTTTGACGATACCCGATTGCGTCAACAGCTCGCCAAGCACCTCGAACGGCTGCGGGTTTCGCAGCGGGAACAAATATACCGCGCGCGCGGTGGCGACCTGGACGAGACACGGCAGATGCATCTCGCCTTTTGCGAACGATGGCCGCGTCTCGGTATCGAATCCGACAACGCTTTCGCGCCGGATGTCGGCCATCGCACGCTCGAGATCGCGCGGCGTCGTCACCAGGCACACGTCGCCTTCAAAGCGCTGGATCGGCAACTGGGCCATTTCCTCCCTGGAGATCGCACGAATGAGTCCGTTTTGCGAAGCGATTGTGGGTGAGGTGTTCATCAGGCAAAGTCAGAGCCGCAGGCAAATCAGCGCCGCCGCCAAGGGCCGTTCGCGTCGCGCGCGCGTGACTTGCGATTTAATCTCTATTGGGAACCCGCCAGCGGCGCGACCGAAACGCCGCGCACGCGATTGCTTTCAATGGCGCGCGCCACCAGTCCGGCGGCTTTGATGTCCTCGACGAATTCGCGCAGGTACTGTGCGCCGGCCTCTCGACCCTTAGCACCTTTGGGAGTGCCGACGGCCTGCTGAACCGCGGTGAAGCGGCCTTCGATGATACGTGACCCGGGAAGGTTATCGTGGTCAACCACGAGCCGCGGCTTCAATCCGGCGAGCGCTTCCATTTTGTCGGACACGAACATCTTGAACGCCGCGTCGGCGCCCGCCGCCCGCACCAGACGGGCATGCTTCAGTGTGCGGGTCAGATACAAGTCATACGCGGCCTTGGCCGGCACTGCGAC
>DASYSI010000406.1:0-9824 GCA_036003485.1 Burkholderiales bacterium
GAGTCCGTGGTAGATCTCGAGCTTCGAGTCGCTGACCGTGAACAAGTCAGCGTGCCCGCAGGCAACTTCAACGCCTTTCGGATCGAAGCGCGAGGTTGGCGCACGGGCTCGGGTGTGAACGTCGCCTGGAACTTGAAGACGTGGTATGCGCCGGACCAGGTGCGCTCCGCGGTGGCATGGGAGTGGTTTAACAGAGTGGGAGGAATTATTGCCAATACCCAAAGGGATGAGCTCGTCGAATTCCGGCAGTCTTGACTGACGCCGACGTGGTGATGGAAACTGGATTCGCCAAATCAAGATCCGCAGGAAGCAGGACTTACCACCGTCCGGCAAATCCTTATTGATCGTGATTTGCTTGTTTTTGACGCCGATATAGCCGCCCAGTCGTGTTCATCCAAGCTTAAGAAGATCGGCATCATCTGCGCCTTCAGATTTTGTCGTAACCATAAACTTCCACCGGCGAGTGTCCCTTGATGGCTACCGGCCCAAGGGACGTCACGCGTTGCGGATCGGGCAATTCGTCGGCTACGGTTTTCGAAAAAACCAGACGATAGGCCACCTCTTTGGTGAGGCTTTCGAGACGCGCGGCGACGTTGGTGACGTCGCCGATCGCGCTGTAATCGTGGCGCATAGTGGATCCGACATGCCCAACTACCTCTTCACCACCGTGCAACCCGATGCCGATCTCGATCGGCATCTCGCCTGCGGCGCGAGTATCGGTGTTGAATTGCCGCACGTAGTCCAGCATCTCGCGCGCCGCCGCGAATGCTTCGGCGCACGGATTGGCGAGCGGCTTTGGCGCGCCGAAAATAGCCATGATGCCGTCCCCCATAAAACTTACAACGCTGCCTCCGCGTGCATGAATTATTCGCACGACCTGTTCAAAATAGCGATTGAGGAATGCGATCACCGCGTGTGGCGTCATACTTTCGCTGCGCGTGGTGTAGCCGCGGATGTCGGCGAACATGACGCAGACGTATTTACTCGTTCCGCCAAGATCCGGCTGCAATTGTCCGGTCAGAATTTCATCCATAATCGGCGGGCTCACATAACCCGCAAACGCGCTGCGCAAACGCCGCCGTTCGCGCAACTGCAATAGCGCTTCATACGCGATGCGGCCGCCGACGGCGAAGCATGCAACGCCGAGCGGCGCCACCACGGGCAAAAACCACCCGGCGCTCAACAGCCAGATCGACGCGAACAGGATTGCGGTAACGGCGATTGAAAACGCCAGCAAGGCTATCAATCGCCGCGCGGGTGTCATCCACAGGAACGCAGGCGCTACACTCAGCAGCATGACCAACGTCGACGCCGCGGGCTGAATGGAACCATGACCGATGAGCGTACGCAGGGCCTGCGCGTGCAGCAGGACTCCCGGGATGCGGGTGTTCTGCTCCCATGCGGCGAGTGCCACGGGCAACGACTGGCGATCGTCGAATGGCAGCACAACGCCCAGCAGCACGGGTTTGCCTGCGAAAGCGCGCTCGAGCTCCAACTGCTTTCCGCTGTCGAACCACTCGAGCACGCGATGCAATGGCAGGTAGTCAAAAGCAGCGCCACGCCCATAGTCTATGAGTCCCGGTTCAGGTTCGATACCAAGGCGTCGGGATATCTGGCCGACGAGCGTGGGCACCGCGGCTCCTCCTTCGCCGAGGCGCTCGTCAAAACGCCGCACGATGCCGTCAGCATCGACCGGTAACAACGCGTAACCCGTCCCGCCGTCGCCTGCCGCGGTCAGGAACGGGCGGTGTATAGGGCGCGGTTTGCCGGTGGGATCTATGGTGAGCGCGAGCACCACCGGGAATGCGCGGCGCGCCTGAACGATGCTCTTGAGCAGCGCCACGTCATATCCCGGCACAACGCGATCATAGCTGCGGTCTGGCAACACCAGATCGATGCCGACCGCGGCTGGTTTGGCCTGCATCATCGCGGTCAGCAATTTTGCGATATGCGGATGCCACAGAGTTATCGGCTCGTAAAACTGCGCAACAGTCGCTTCATCGACACCGACCACAACTACTTCGGGCGCGGGGCGCGGGAAATTTGCGCGCAGGAGACGAAATTCAGCGTCGAGCAGCTTCCGGTCCAGCGGCTCGCTGAGATTCAGGCTGGTTACGACAATCCCGATCAGCGCGAGGCAAATCACACCGGCTATTGCTGTTATCCGCGACACCCGCTTCACCCACGACAAGAATGGCTCGGGCAATCATAACTCATGAGTGTTATCGCGCCGTTGACTCTCTGTCGTCCTTAGCGCATCACTCCGCCGCCAGCGTCTTCAGCCGTGCATCCTCCGGACGTTCCGCTGACAGCATGCGCCAGTATTTGCGCGCTTCGTCTTTAAGTTCCATTTGATCGAGCCACGCGGCGTAGGCAACGCGCGAAGATAGCGGCGTGGACGCAGCAGGACGCAGCGCTTCCGCCTGCGCGCGCACGCTGGCGGGCGCGACGCTGAAATCGCCGGCATTCGAATATTTGCGGCCGTCGGGCAGCCGCGCGGATACTTCCCACGTATAGGGAACACCGTCGAGTAGTTGCACGCTCGCCGGCAGCTTGAGGGCAGTGGTCTCGAGTTGTGCCTCGTGCAGCGTGCGGCCGGTATCGTCCGTCAATTCAAACCGGTACTTGAGCCCAGGCTGCGGCGCCTGCCACTGGAACTCGGCGCGGGTCTCGAGCGTTTGCGTACCGGAATGATTGAGCAGTTTGATGCGCGCCGCCGGCCGCGCGCTGCGCATCACGAGCGCTGCCTGCGTAACACGCATCGGTTTGATTCGGACGGCCGCACCACCCGTGGCAAGCGGGCTGCTGCGTTTCACGGGCTGTGCACCGCTTACTGCCACCGGCGCCGTGGCCGAGAACTCGATCACAGCCGGGCCGCGCATCGTGTATTCGTCGCCCGATCTGAGATACATCACGACCACATTCGCCGCGGGAGCGAGTTGCAAGCGGGCATTGGCATCGATCTCCGCGAGGATCGTGATATCCCCTTTGCCGCTTCCGGCCTGGAGGGTTACTCCGCCCGTGGCATCGGTGACCATTGCAACGGTTTCCGCTCCGGCTGAAGCAGCCCATCCAACCAGCCACGACACGACGACGACAATCGCAAGCGCTATGCGCCGAGGGGCTCGACAATTGAACATGGTTAACTCATCTCCATTCGGTTGAGAACCAAACGCTATACCTGATCGTGGCGCAAGGTTACGCCATCTGTCAGTTTCGGTTCCGTGCGCAATGGCGCTTATCGTTTGTTGAATATTCACGCTGGTGCTCTCTGCCGATCTAAAGCGTCTTGCGTACGTTTGCATTTTCTTCGAAACAGCAAAATTGGCTGCGGGATCACGTGATGACGCATTTTTATTTGCGTTCTCGACCCCGGTGATGGCACTATTCTTCGCGCAATTCAAACGCGGCGGATGTTTGACGTGCCGGCGCCTCACGCATCTCATGTTACAGGATTCAAGATGAGCATCATCAGTCCATGGTACCAGCTCGGCTACGTCATTCCCCACCTTTATACCGATCTCGACGCGTATCAGTTCTACCGCGTCGCTCCCGAGGGCATGATGCTCGTAACGACCGGGCTTAACCTCAAGGATTACAGCCTTGCGGCCGTTGAACAGGAGCTGCCGACGTTCTGGGAGCGTATCGAGCTTCTCGCGAGGAAAAAAGTCGATCGGATTGCGTTGAGTGGTGTTCCGGTCGCCGCAGGGCTTGGGCGAACAAAAATGCTGGAGATCCTCGCCGAAGCGCAGGACCGATCGGGGCTGCCATGCGACACCGATCTCGAAGCGCACATTGCGACGTTGCAGCACTGGGGCGCAACCCGGATTGCGCTCGCGACGCGCTGGCCTGACTCGGTGAATGCCGCGCTGACGCGCTATCTCGCCGCGACAGGCATCGAAGTCATCGCGTGCCGCTCGCGCGCACGCTCGCTCCAGGCAAACAAGGAATCCAGCGCGGCCGATGACCACCTACTCGCGCTCGAGCTGGGCGGCCAGGTTCTGCGCGACGCGCCGGATGCGCAGGCGCTGCTGATGCCGGGCGGTTTGTGGTACGCGATCCACGCCGCGCCGATGCTCGAAGCCGAATACGGCCGGCCGGTGTTGCTCAATATTCTGTCCACGACCTGGGCGGCGCTCAACGCGGCGGGCAAGCGCATGCTCCACCGTCCCGATCCGCGCTGGGGCAAGGTACTGGCCCGACTCTAAGCTCATCTCACGCATCCCCTCGCCCCGGATGGGGAGAGGGCCCCTCACCCCCGCCCTCTCCCCGTTATCATGGGGCGAGGGAATGTTTTTGAGACCGGTTATAGTATTTTTTATCGTTGGCGCGCTTAACGGGGCAACAGCCGTCGTGTATCCTGAATCATTAGTCGGCCCGACTGAGAGGAGAGTTAGCAATATGAGCGACATACTGCGCAGGGACATCAAGGTCCGCTCGAGCGATGGCAGCGAATTCGACTGTTATCTGGTCATCCCCGCGTCGTCAGCCAAGGTTCCGGCTATCGTGCTCGCGTCCGCCGTCCACGGCGTCGACCAGGATATCCGCGCGATCGCCGACGAGTTCGCTACGCGCGGCTACATTGCGGCGGCGCCTGACCTGTTCTGGCGCTCCGTACCCGGCCCGCTCGCGCGCGACGACAAGCGAACGGCCGTGCGCTCACAGCCGCGGCTCGAGAAAATAAAGGCCGGCGAAGCCGATATGATCGATACTCTGGCCGAGGTGCGCAAGCAGCCGCAATTCAACGGACACGCCGTAGCGATGGGCTTCTGTTATGGCGGGCCGTATGCGATTTTGGGGCCCAAGCGTCTCGGCTATGACGCTGGCATATCATGCCACGGCACGCAACTGCGCGATTTTCTCAAGGATCTCGACGGCGTCACCAAGCCCGTCTGCATCATATGGGGCGACAAGGATCACCAGGCGCCTGCCGAAGTGCTCGATGCCTATCGGGGCGTGCCGGCACGCATGAAGAACGTGGAAGTGCATATCTTCCCCGGCGTGCTCCACGGTTACATGATGCGAAGTAACCCGGTCGCGTTCAATCAGGAGACGCATGACTTTTCGATGGCGCGTGCGCAGGCAATGCTAGATCGGCTGCGCGGAGAGCCAAAACACGCGCAAGTCGCGTAACCCAACTTCTATTTGGCTGCGGGTTTGCCGTAATTCTGCGCGAGGTAATCCGCGATCGGCTCGACATCCTCCTTGGAGATCGGCGCGCCGAAAGCATTGATCATCTTGTTGATCGATGCCGTCCATCCGGCCTTGTCCAGAAAATGCGAATTCATCTGGATATAGTCGAGGCTGTGACACGCGGCGCATTGCATCGCTTTGTCTTTCCCGGGACCGTCCTTCAGCACGACCTTCGCCTCCTGCGCAGCAGCGCCGCCCGCGAGAGCAAACGCGAATAGCGCAATACCGGTTCGCATCATCGATACGCTCCTCAAACGATTTTCAGATCCAGCCGCTGGATCACATTGTGGTGATAGCCGGCGGGGTTGTGGATCAATTGCTCGACCTGCGTTTCGCCCGAGCGGCTGGTGGCGCGCGCCATGACGACCATCGAACCGCGCTCGCGGGCGGGTATCGCGAGCGCGAACTCGCGAAACGAAAAGCGGCCCAGATCCTTGCCAAGCCTGGCTATGCGCCAGGTAGTTCCCGCATCGGCGGAGATCTCGACACCCGCAATGCCGGCACCGCCGTCCCATGCGATGCCCTTCACTTCAAGCGGCTTGCCGTGTGGAATTTGCTGGCCGCTTTTGAGCGATGCGATCAGCGAGTTCACCACCATGGTCGTGATCGGTTCATTGGCCTCGCCCACCTGCGACTTGAAGCTCGGGGTCTTGAATTTGCCGCGCGGCAGGCGATATGCGGTGCTCATCCAGAAATTCGTTTCGGGCTTGGAGATCACCTTGATACTCACCAGATGCTTGACCCAGTAAGTGCCGGTCCAGCCAGGCACGACCAGGCGCGCCGGGAAACCGTTCCAATGCGGCAGAGGCTTGCCGTTCATCTCGAAGGCGATGAGCGTGTCTTGGTTGCGCGCTATTTCGATCGGCAGCGATTTGACGAAGTCAGGAGTTTTGTCGAGGACAGCATGGTCCGCGCCATCGAACACCACTTCGAGTGCATCGGCCTTGATCCCGGCCTTGTCGAGCACATCCTTAAGGCGCACGCCGCGCCACAGCGCGTTGCCCATCGCGCCCACGCCCCACTCGACTCCGGCGACGTGCGGTTCGAACAATCCGCGGCGATTGCCCGAGCACTGGCACACCGCCATCGTTTCAACCGCTTTGAACTCTTTCATGAGCTGGCCTAGCGTGAACTTGAGCTCGCGCCCGGCACTCTCGCCACCGACGCTAAGCGTCCACTCCTCCGCCTTGACTTCAGGGATATCCGCGATGTGATAGCGCACGAAAAAAGCGTTATTCGGCGTGACCGGCGCGCGGAAATAATCGATCGGCGTCTCGAAATTGGGAGGGCGGAAAGTCTTCTTGATCAACGGCACTTTGCCCGGCAGTGCATAGAGCATTTGCTCGCTGAGCGCTCCGTCTGGCAGCTCGGCGAAACCCAGAGCGCCTGAACTGCCGACCGCGTCCGCAAGAACGCGTGTTGCGCCCAGCGCGGTGAGCACGCCCGCTCCGGCAGCGCCGGTGAGCAGTTTGCGGCGCGACGCACTGGCCGGAATCCCGTCATTGACTTTTTTCATGTCGCATCCTTTTACCTTTTCCAGACAATTACGCTTGAGACGCGTATTACCCGGACTACGATGGCGCTCGGTAGTACATGAGCTGTCATCAATATACGCCCAAGTCCGCGGCCATGCACCCGGCAGGCAAAGCGCGGAAAGCGTCAACATTCCAGCGCTTGATCTAACATCTGACGGAGGTTAAGCTGACGGCGGCGCGTGATGCGATCGGCACGCCGCGTTTTTATCCGACGTCCAAACAAAAAAAGGAAACAATTGAGCAAGATCGAATCAGTCAAAGCGCATCCGATCGTCGTTCCGCTCAAGCGCAAACACCATACCGCACACGAGTCGCGCACGGACGTGAGCCTCGTGCTCGTCGAAGTTCGCACCGACGACGGAATCGCGGGCTACGGCCAGATCAGCAGCACGCCGCTGAAAGAAATCTGCGAATGGGTGGCGCGCTTCGAGGAATTCGTGCTCGGCATGGACGCGCTCGCCTATGTCGCGGTATGGGAAAAACTTTTCGCGCTGACCTCGCCGCGAATCGACGGCGGCGGACTTCCACGCGGCGCGCGTCCGCAGATCATGGCCGCGATCGGCGGCATCGATATGGCGCTGTGGGACATCGTGGGCAAGGCCGCGAGGATGCCCGTATTTCGTCTTCTCGGGGCCGAGCACAAACCGGTTTTCACCTACGCGACCGGCGGCTATTACGTCGAAGGCGAGAAGCTCACCGCGTGCGCCGACGAGCTTGCCGGTTATGTCGCGAAAGGCTTCAAGGCGGTCAAACTCAAAACCGGCGCGGGAACGGTTCGCGACGAGGTCGCGCGCATACGCGCCACGCGCGACGCGATCGGCGAGGACATTTCGCTGATGCTCGACATGAACGCCGCGTACGACCTTGCCGCGTGCATCGAATTCGCGCACGCGGTCGAGCCGTATCGTATCGTCTGGCTCGAAGAGCCGCTGCACTGGTATCTGCAGCCGGCCGATTTCGTGCGCCTGGCGCATGCGACGCCGATCCCGCTCGCGCACGGGGAGCGCGAGCTGACACGCTTCACGACCCGCGATTTCATCGCAAGCGGGGCGATCCGCTACGTGCAGTTCGACGCCACGCGCTACGCCGGATTCACCGAAGCCCTGCGCGTCGCGCACCTCGCCGACCAGCACGGCGTCAGAATCTCGCCGCACCATGCGCCCGAGCTGCACGCGCATCTCGTCGCCGCTTTTCCACGCGCGGGTTTTGCGGTGGAATCGCACGGCGCGCCCGAATTGCGCGACCCAATCTGGATCGGATTGTTCAAGGAACGCGCGCAAGTGAAAGAGAGCTACGTTCACATGAACGACAAACCCGGTTTCGGTATTGAGATCGACTGGGAATTCGCGCGCAAGCACCGCGCCTGAATATCATGGCTGACACGATAAAAAAGCGCATCCTCGCGCAGAAGATCATTGCCGTGTGCAACCCTGACTTTCCGACGCCCGCGATGATCGAGTTTATCGGCGCAACGGGATTCGACGCCGTGTTTATCGATTGCGAGCACAGCAGCACGGATTTCAAGCTGGTCGAAGACCTGACGCGCGCGGCGCGGATCGCGGACATGGCTTCGGTGCTTCGCCCGTGGAGCAATGACCCCGGACTCATCAACCGATACTTGAGCTGCGGCGCCGGCGGGATACAGGCCCCGCACGTTCACAATGCCGCCGACGCGGACAAGATCGTCGCAGGCTTGCGTCGGTGGGGCGATGGAGACTTTGAAGAGAAGCTGCTGCTCGTCATGGTCGAGTCGCAGGAAGCGGTCGACAATCTTCCTGCGCTTCTGAAAATGAAAGAGATCGACGTGTTCTATTTCGGGCAGAACGATCTGGCCGAATCGATGGGTTACAAAGGCAATCGCAAACACCCGAAGGTAAGGGGTGCCGTCGAAGACGCGATCAAGCGCGTCGCCGACGCAGGGAAAGTCGCGGGAATGAACGTACAGGATGAAATCGACGCGGTCACTCACTACATGCGGCTCGGCTTACGCTGGATAAACGTTCACCAGAGAAATTTCATGGAACGAGGCGCGAAAGCTTTTCTGAAGGCGATAAAGGAATGATGGGTTGCGCGTCGCGATTTCTCAATCGATGCGCGCTCCAGTCAGATTGATCAGACGCCCGTATTTGTCGTAGTCGGCCTTGAGCCGCACACTCAAATCCTCAACGCTGCTGCTCCATGGATCGAGCCCCTGCCCCGACAGGCTTTGCACGACCTCAGGCAGCTTGAGCGCCTTATTGACCTCCGCATTGAGCTTGTCGATGATCGTCTTCGGTGTGCCTGCCGGTGCAAATACCGCAATCCACGGATTCATTTCATAGCCGGGCACTCCGGCTTCGGCGATGGTCGGCACGTCGGGCAACGCGGCCGAGCGCTGGGATGATGACACGCCGAGCGCGCGCAAGCGACCCGATTTGACGTGCGTGACCAGCGATGCAATCGTTGCAAGCGAGGCCTGCACTTCTCCCGACAAGAGTGCGATCACCGAAGGACCGCCGCCTTTGTAAGGCAGATGTACCATTTTGGTATTGGTCATTGTTTCGAATAACACCATTTGCAGATGCGGTCCGCTGCCGTTGCCGGCCGACGAATACAAAATCTCGCCGGGACGCGCGGTCGCCAGCGCGATGAATTGCCTGACGGTTTTGGCGGGCAGCGAAGGATGTACCGTCAGCGCGCCGGGTTGCGCCGCGATCAATGCCACGCCGACAAAATCCCGCAACGCATCGTACGGTAATTTTTTGTACAGGTGCGCGCTCGCGACGTGCGTCACGGAATGAACCATGATCGTATAGCCATCGGGCGGCGATTTCGCCACGACGTCGGCGCCGATCGTGCCGCCCGCGCCGCCTCGATTATCGACCATGAATTGCTGCCCGAGCGACTCCGAAAGCTTCTGCATCACGATGCGGCCCGAGATATCGTTGCCTCCGCCCGGAGGCCACGGAATCACCACGCGCACCGGCTTCGATGGGTACGTTTGAGCGACCACCGGCAACACGAACAACAGCGCCACAAGCGATAGCGCGTTAATCGCTCGCCACAGAATTTTGTGCCACAACCCGGGCGGCCTTGTCCCGTCTCCGCCCCAAAACC
>DASYSI010000407.1:0-2309 GCA_036003485.1 Burkholderiales bacterium
CGAGTGCTGCGTCGTTCACGCGAAAATCGAGCTGAAAGCGATGTTCCGCCGCCTGCTCGAGCATGGTTTGCGTGTAGGCCGCGTGCGGCGTCACGAACAGGCTTGCGACGAGCGCGCCGGCAAATAGCTTTCCTGGTGTCATGGTGTCCTCTCCCTTCTTGCTGTTGCAATCTTAGCGCGTCCGGCACTTATGCTCCTGACGGGCATTCTATCTTTTTGATATTCTGTATTTTTTAAAAATTTCCTGCCGGTTCTTGAAAATCCGCACTGTGCCTTTATGTTTAAGCTGACGGATGCGGGAGCATCCGCCGTACGTTGCTTAATACTTGATTGGAGGCCTAGTTATGGCAAACATTACGACGTTTAATCCAGTGAGGAACATTGCAGCTTTTGATCCGTTCGAAGATCCTTTTGAAGATCTTTTTCGGGGCTTTTTTATGCGGCCGATGAGCCTGGAGCCTCGCGCTCTGGGACAGCAGGCACAGTTCAAAATTGACGTCACCGAAAATGATAAAGAATACCGCATATTGGCGGAACTGCCGGGTGTGCGCAAAGAAGACATCAGTGTCACGACAGACGGCAACGAAGTTGCCATTTCGGCTGAAGTAAAAAATGAAAAAGACGTCAAGGATAAGGAGGGCACCGTGTTGCGCTCCGAACGCCAGTACGGCAAGGTCTACCGCGCGTTCACGCTCGGCCAGGAAGTCGATCAGGCCGGGGCGCACGCGAAATATAGCGATGGCGTGCTCGAGATGACCCTGCCCAAGGCCGCGATCGAATCAGCGAAGAAAAAGCGGATCAGCGTGCACTAGCCCGTAGCTGGCTCTGCAGCAATCAAAGCGGCCCGCGTGAGGGCCGCTTCAAGCCCCGCGCCGCGCGGGGCTTTTTTCGGCTGCAGACGAGAAAGGGTGATTGCAATTACCGGCTCAGCGCAGCCCGCTTCTCCGCGTCGCGAATCGCGCATGCTTCGGCCATGGCCAGCACGACGATGGCCCATTCATCGACGGGCACGTCGATCATTTTTCCATCGAGCGGCACGGCCGCAGTTCCCGCCGCCACACCTGCGGCGAAGGCCTCGCGCACGCGCTTGTTCCAGGCAACCAATTCCGCAGTCGGCGTGAATGCGGCGTTGACCGGCGCGACCCAGCTTGCATACGGACAGATCACGCCCTTCATGCCGAGGTTACGCGCTTTCGTGGCGAGTGAATGTATGTCGGGCTCGGGCATCTCACGCGGCAGCGCGCTCAGCGGATACGCCATGCCAATCGCGCCTACCTTGGCTGCGGTGGCTTCAACGGCCAGGCGTCCGCGCGCATAAACGAAAGGATCGTACTCGGGTGCAGGATCGATACCGAGGTCGCGGGCGAGATTGCCCTCGTCCAGCCCTACTTGCGAGATGCGCGCGCTCGCGGTGATGATCGCACGCATGCCCCACACTCCACGCGCCGATCCCAGCAGCACGATGAACGAAAGCGATCCGGGATCCAGTCCTCTTTCGCGCTCGAGTCTCGCCACGATGTCTGAGGCATCCGTCACTTCCGCGGCCGATTCGACGTGCGGCAGCATGATGCCGCGCACCCCCGGCCAAACCGAGGCGTCGAGATCAGCGTGCAGCGAGGATTTATTGACACGAATGAAGACTTCAGCCGCCCCGCGCCCACTCAATGCGATCGCATCTTTCACCCCATCGCGCGCGTGCGCGTTGCCTCCGGCGACGCCGTCTTCGAGATCGAGCGTAATCGCATCGGCATTGTGGCGCCGCGCCTGGGCTACCTTATTGGCATCGGCGGCAGGCACCATGAGATTCGAGCGTCGAACTAGAATTGACATCGTGATCTCAATTGTGGCTCTTCAAATCGCGATCCATTATTTCAAAGCCGCCGGATCCTGCTTTGCCATCTCGGCTCTGGTGCGCGCGACGGCCTCTGCCTTTTGCCGATCACGTTCGGCGCACAATGCGGCCCATTCCAGCGTATCGCGGGCGCGCGCCGCTTCGTAACGGTCGATCACCCGCCCTTCAACTTCGATCCAGGTTTCACCGGTGCCGATGAGCCGGCGATGTTGCTCGAGAACCCAGTGCGCGTCGCGCACATCGTCTTCAGTCGGCGTCAAACCCTGATTGTGCGACTCGACCACCGCGGGGTTGAGCCCGCCTCCGCCGAGGTGAAAACCGCATTTGCGCGTCGCCTCGGCCTGGAGCAATGCACGGCTCCCGTCGCTGACGCTGCCTGTGGTATTGGCGACGAACGGCGCGGCACGGATGCCCAGGTCGAGCACTCGCGCCGTCAGCTCTGCTTCGCCTTTGGGGT
>DASYSI010000408.1:0-5511 GCA_036003485.1 Burkholderiales bacterium
GAAGTTTGCGGCGATTGTTCATTCCGACTCCAGTCTGCGCGCTATTATGCTCGCATGCGTCCCGGATAGCAGACAAAGGAGTCATTGCCAAAGGCGATAACCCATTCACGATCAGCAGTGTGCGATGACTTGAGCGCTGGAGTGCGCAGGCAGAAGAGTCGCAATCCCTCACCGCGTCGAAAGCGATGAGCGAGGCGCCGATCAGCGCCTCTGCGCTTATGCGCGCTTGCCGCGCTCGATGGTGACGCCGAGTCGCTTCACGTTGCGCAGCGCCCCGAGCTTGGCGATGCTGAGTTTGACCCACGGCGCTTTGAACTCCTGCATGATGACTTCCGCGATGCTCTCACCCGCCTTCTCGAGCAGCAGGAAGTGCAGCTCCCTGAACAATTGCTCGATCCGGTCCACGATTTTGCTGTAATCGATGGTGTCTGCGATTTTGCCGCTGTGCGCCGCGTGCTCGCCGGGCAGACCGATCTCGAGATCGAGCTGTATCGTTTGCGGCACCTTTTGCTCCCATTCGTAGATGCCGATCAGCGTCTCGATCTTGAGCTCGGAAATAAAAATCGTGTCCATGTAAATACCGGTGAGGCGAGAGGAGTGAGGCGAGAGGCGGCAAGCAAAAACCTCAACCGTCGCTGTTTTTAGCTAAAATCGTTGCTTATTCTATTGGAATTCGCGCAATGGCAATAGCGGCTGCATTGATTGCATATCTGATCGGCTCGATCTCGTTCGCGGTTATTGTCAGCCGCGCGCTGGGATTGCCCGATCCACGTAGTTACGGTTCGAAGAATCCCGGCGCGACCAACGTGCTGCGGACCGGCAAAAAGCTTGCCGCTGCGGCAACACTGCTCGGCGATGGCGCGAAAGGCTGGCTCGCGGTATTCCTGACCGAAATTATCTTCCGCTCCGCCGTGGTGCCGTCATACAAGATGTCGCTCGTCGCGATCGCGGTGGTGCTCGGCCACATGTATCCGGTGTTTCACCGCTTTCAGGGCGGCAAGGGCGTGTCGACCGCGCTCGGCGTGCTGCTCGCGATCAATGTCTGGCTTGCGGCGTGCACGGCAGCGACCTGGATCGTCATCGCATTCTTCTTCCGGATTTCGTCGCTGGCCGCGGTGATTGCCGCAGTGTCTGCGCCGTTTTTCTGCTACCTGTTGTATGGCGTGCATCCGTTCACCGGCGTGGTCGGCGTGATCGCGTTATTGCTGCTCTGGCGCCACAAAAGCAATCTCAGGAACCTGCTTGCCGGAACCGAAGGCCGCATCGGCGACAAGCACGCCTGAGCTGAAGCCTGCTAGGGTCCGTATCGTGAAAGTGATTGTGCTTGGTGCCGGTGTCGTCGGCGTTGCGAGTGCATGGTACTTAAGCGCGGCGGGCCACGCGGTCACGGTCATCGAACGCCAGCCAGCCGCGGCGCGCGAGACAAGCTTTGCGAACGGCGGGCAGATCTCAGTCAGCCATGCCGAGCCGTGGGCGAATCCGGCCGCGCTCGCACAGTTAATCAGATGGCTGGGGCGCGAAGATGCGCCGCTCTTGTTCCGGCTGCGCGCTGAAACCGCGCAATGGCGCTGGGGCGTGCGCTTCCTGATCGAATGCCTGCCGGCGCGCACGCGCTGCAATATCGTCGCGATATTGCGGCTGGCGCTGCACAGCCGTACCCTCCTCAAGGCGCTGCGCGCCGAAACCGGCATCCGCTATGACCATAGCACGCGCGGCATCCTGCATTTCTACACTGCGCAGGCACAATTCGACGCCGCGCTCAAGGCTGCAAAGCTGATGGCCGAATTCGGCTGCGAGCGCGTGCCGCAAACTCCGCAACAGATGGTCGCACTCGAACCGGCGCTGGCGCACGCGCTGCCTCAACTTGTGGGCGGCGACTACACGCCGCTCGACGAATCGGGTGATGCCTGCCTCTTTAGCCAGAATCTCGCCGCGCTGTGCGCACGCGCCGGCGCTAAATTTCTCTATGACACGACGATCGACCGCCTGGAATCGATCGGTGACCGCATCGATGCGGTGCGCATCCGGCGCGCGGGCGGACCTGAAACGACGCTTGCCGCCGACGCTTACGTCGTCGCGCTCGGCAGTTACAGCGGGTTGCTTGTCGCGCCTCTCCGAATTGGTCTTTCGATCTATCCGGTCAAAGGCTATTCAGTCACGATACCGGTTAGCATCACGCACACCGCGCCACGCGTCAGTCTGACTGACGATGAGTACAAACTCGTGTTCTCGCGCCTGGGCGAACGACTGCGTGTCGCGGGCACCGCGGAGCTCAATGGTTTTGACACCACGATCAATTCGCTGCGCTGCGATGCAATACTGAACCGCACTGCCGAGGTATTTCCCGACGCGGGCGATTTCGGCAGGGCTTTGCGCTGGGCGGGATTGCGGCCGGCCACGCCTTCGAATGTGCCGTACGTGAGCGGCACGCGCTACCGCAATTTATTTCTGAATACCGGGCACGGCACGCTCGGCTGGACCATGGCGTGCGGTTCGGGCGATGTACTCGCGGATTTGGTGTCGGGGCGAACGCCCGCGATCAACGCCGCGGCCTATGCGCTTACGCGGTGACGCAATCAAGCGCGCTCAAGTCCCAGCGCGGGCGGACTGAGAAGATGCGTGAGGCGTGAGGCGTGAGACGTGAGGCGTATTTCAGGCGCAGCGCAGCGGCGAATGCGATCATCGCGCCATTGTCGGTGCAGAATTCCGGCGCCGGATAGAATACCTGACATCCCTTATCAGCTGCCGCCCGCGTAAGCCGCGCGCGCAGCTCACGGTTAGCGCCGACGCCGCCTGCAACGACCAACTGCTTGAGCCCGCTCAACTTGAGCGCGGCGAGCGACTTGGCGATCAGCACTTCGACAATTGCAGCCTGAAATTCAGCCGCAACATCGGCGCGCCCCTGTGCGTCAAGATTGCGGCCTTTGACGTGCAAGAGCACTGCGGTCTTGAGTCCGCTGAAGCTGAAATCGAGATCTCCGCTGTGAAGCATCGGGCGCGGCAGGCTGATGCAGCCGGGTTGCCCGTGCTCCGCAAGCTGCGCGATCTCGGGCCCGCCCGGGTAGCCGAGGCCGAGCAGTTGCGCGGTCTTATCGAATGCTTCGCCGGCAGCGTCGTCGAGCGTGTCTCCAAGCAGCTCGTAAGCGCCGACGCCCGCCACCCGCATCAGTTGAGTATGGCCGCCCGACACCAGCAGCGCGACGAAAGGGAATTGCGGCGCTGGTTTCTCCATCAGCGGCGCGAGCAGGTGTCCCTCGAGATGGTGGATGCCGAGCGCCGGCACGCCGAGCGCATAGGCAAGACCATGCGCGACGCTGGCGCCAACCAGCAGCGCGCCCGCCAGCCCCGGTCCCTCGGTGTAGGCGACGGCGTCGATCTCATTAATCCCGCACTCGGCTTGATCGAGGACGTCGCGCGTGAGCGGCAGCACGCGCCGGATATGGTCGCGCGACGCAAGTTCGGGGACCACACCGCCGTAATCGGCGTGCAGCGCGGCCTGCGTGTAGAGCGCGTGAGCGAGCAGGCCGCGCTCGCTGTGGTAAAGCGCGACGCCGGTCTCGTCGCACGAGGTTTCGATGCCTAAAACCAGCATGGGGGAGAGGAAAAATAATTCTTTTCAGTGCTTTGACAACGCTAATGCCGCTGTTATAATACGCGCCTTTCGCAATTTCTGACTGGGTAACTGCTTTATGCCGACTGTGCGGGTCAAGGAAAACGAGCCGTTCGAAGTGGCGATGCGCCGCTTTAAACGCACGATTGAAAAAACCGGACTGCTGACTGAGCTGCGCGCGCGCGAGTTCTACGAAAAACCCACATCCGAGCGTAAACGCAAACATGCCGCTGCGGTAAAACGCCATTACAAGCGAATTCGTTCGCACATGCTGCCGCCCAAGCTGTTTTAAACCCGTGAAGCGTGACCGAGTGAAGGGTGAAGGGTAAAAACCTTCGCCCTTTTTTGCTTTCTAATCTTAGCTCTCTTTATACCCGCCTCGTTACCATGTCATTGAAAGCCCGAGTCACCGACGATATGAAAGCCGCGATGCGCGCCAAGGATGCACCGCGGCTGTCGGCGGTCAGGCTGCTGCTCGCGGCGATGAAGCAAAAAGAAGTCGACGAGCGCGTCGAGCTCACTGATGCCGATATCGTTGCCATTATCGACAAGATGATCAAGCAGCGCCGCGACTCGATCGCGCAGTACGAAAAAGGCGGCCGTCAGGACCTGGCCGACATCGAAAAATTCGAGATCACGGTACTGCAGGCGTATATGCCAGCGTCATTATCGGACACTGAGATCGAGGCAGAAATCGCTGCCGCGCTGCACGCGTCCGGCGCCAAAACGATGGCCGACATGGGCAAAGTGATGGCAGTGCTGAAGCCGAAACTGGCCGGCCGCGCCGATATCGGAAAAGTATCGGCTCGCGTTAAATCGAAGCTCGCCGGCTGAAAATCGGCGGTTTTTAGCGCGTAACCGGAACTCGCGCCGGAATCGATTATCATAACGATTGTGGCGGCAGCAATGGGCGGGGTTCCATGTCTGCATTCCCTGTTTTGGCGATTTCTTGATCCCGCAATCTTTCATTCAGGACCTGCTTAACCGCGTCGATATTGTCGACGTGATCGAGCGCTACGTGCCGCTCAAGCGCGCGGGCGCCAACTACGTCGCGTGTTGCCCGTTTCACAGCGAAAAAACCCCATCGTTCACGGTCACCCAGGCCAAGCAGTTTTATCACTGCTTCGGCTGCGGCGCGCACGGCACCGCGATCGGCTTCATGATCGAATACGCGGGCGTAGGCTTCATCGACGCCGTCAAGGATCTCGCGCAGAGCGTCGGCATGCAGGTGCCGGAAATCAAAACCGAGCATCCGCGCGGCAAGACCGATGAAGGCGACGATCTCTACGCGGTATTGCTCGAGGCCGCGCAGTATTACCGCCAGCAGCTGAAGGGCGCTCAACGCGCGATCGATTACCTGAAAAAGCGCGGTCTGTCGGGCGAGATCGCCAAAGAATTCGGCATCGGCTACGCGCCCGACGGCTGGCAGAATTTGCAGGCGGCATTCCCCGATTACCAGGCAAAGGCGCTGGTTGCGACCGGCCTCGTGATCCAGGGTGACGAAGGCAAACGCTACGACCGCTTCCGCGATCGCATCATGTTCCCGATCGTCGATCAGCGCGGCCACATTATCGGATTCGGCGGGCGTATCCTCGATCAAGGCGAACCGAAATATCTGAACTCTCCCGAGACCGCGCTGTTCGAAAAAGGGCGCGAGCTATATGGCCTGTACCAGGGACGGCGCGCGATCCGCGACGCGCGCCGCGTGATCGTGGTCGAAGGCTACATGGACGTGGTGGCGCTCGCGCAGCACGGCATCGGTTACGCGGTTGCCACGCTCGGCACCGCGACGACTCCGACGCACGTGCAGAAGCTCTTGCGCCAGGCGGAGGAAGTCATTTTCTGCTTCGATGGCGATGACGCCGGCCGGCGCGCCGCTTGGCGCGCGCTCGAGAACAGCC
>DASYSI010000409.1:0-4886 GCA_036003485.1 Burkholderiales bacterium
ACGAAGCCCAGGCGCATCCAGTCGACCATCAGGAGCGCGGTGCGGCGGCAGACTTCCCGGAAAAAATCTGCATGACTCAAACCGGGATAGTGATGACGGATCACGTAGTCAGCGAGCTTCCTCTTGAGGTCGTCCTCAAGAATCTGGAAGTTGCCGAAGCGCACGAACGACGGCGCGACGCGGCACACAATGGCGCCGGGTTCGGGTTGCGGATTGCCGTCGTAGAACATGTCGCGCACTACCGTTTCGCCGGTCGCTATCAGGCTCAGCGCGCGCGTGGTCGGCACGCCGAGATAATGCATGGCTTCGCTGCACATGAATTCGCGCACCGACGAGCGCAGTACTGCGCGACCGTCGGCCGTGCGTGAATAAGGCGTTTTGCCTGCGCCTTTGAGCTGCACGTCATAGCGCATGCCGTCGGGGCTCACCACTTCGGCGAGCGTAATGGCACGGCCATCGCCGAGCTGTCCGGCCCAGTGCCCGAATTGATGTCCGCCGTAGCGTGCCGCATACGGCTGCATGCCGGGAAGCACGCGATTGCCGCCGAGCACTTCCGCCACCGTGCCGGTTGACGAGTCCGGCGGCGAAGCGCCGAGCATCTCGCCCACTGCGTCGGCCCATGCGACCAGCTGCGGCGACGTCACGGGCGTCGGAGCAACCCGGGTATAGCATGCGTTGCGCACCGCGCGCGACACATTGTGCAGCAACGGATCGCCAGGCAGTTCGCGCACAAAGCTGTTGTCGAAGTCGAGATCGCACAGATCGACAAGTCCAGCAGCGCGCTTGGCATTGCTTTGAATCACGCGTTCTCCTTACAATCAAAATTGGCAGGTCGGCTCTTCCGCCGCTTTCCGATATCGGGAACCTCTCAAGCCGGCTGCATGCCCTTCTTTTGGATGACGGGAACGGCGTGCGGTGCGGTCAGGAATTCGACCAGCGACCGCGCCGCATCCGGCGCGTGTGAACTCACGTGCTGACCGGCAGCAAAAACCGTGATCTGCTGGATTTCCGCCGGTAGCGGCCCAAGAAGGTCGATGCCGGCGACGGGCAGGAGCTCACACATCTGCTGGAAACCGATCTCCGCTTCACCGCGCGCGACCACCGCGCCGGTCGGCTCTCCCATCACCTGCTTCATTTTGGCTTTCAATTCGTCTGCGATACCCATGCGTTGAAACAACCCGGCGAGGTAGACGCCGCTGGGTCCGGTGGAAATTACGATCGATTTTGCCGCAATCAGCGCGCGCTTGAGCGCCTCTGCGGTGCCGATATCCGGATGTGGCGCGCCAGCGCGGACAGCAACACCGACACCCGATTTCGCAAGATCGACACGGCTGCCCGAAGCGATTTTGCCGAGGCGAGTGAGTTCGTCGATTGCGCCGGCTGCCATGATCACCAGATCGACCGTTTCGCCGGCTTTGAGACGGCTCATCATCTGGACGGTCGGTATCCACAGTGTTAAGACCTTATGGCCGGTGCCGCGTTCGAATTGCGGCACGAGCTCTAGATAGGCCTCCTTGAAGGCGGCCGACGCCATCACTTTGATTTCAGCCGCGCCTGGCATGCCTGCCACGATCGTCATGACTGCGGCGAGCTTCGCCACGGCCCGTTAATGTAAAAGTCTGATTTGTCGTCCGCATATCTGATCAGGAGTCCGCAACGTGGTCGGATCATTTCGATAGTGTTCATCCTACACTAATGCGTGACGCGGGAAGATAGACCGAGGGATGGATTGCCGACCGCCTGAAATGTTGCACGCCAAACGCCGCGGAATGCGCTATGATTAATCGGCGGCTGGGAAGGTAATTCCGTTTCGGATGATTGGTCTGGCCTCGACCGCCGATAAAACTTCGCGAATCAGATTCGCCGTCAACTCAAGTCGTAGGAGGACGTTCATGGCAAAGCTCAACATCAATGGCAAGATGAACGACGTACAGGTGGAGGCGGACACGCCGCTCTTGTGGGTCATCCGCGAGCAAGTCGGCCTTACCGGCACTAAATATGGGTGCGGCGTTGCGCAATGCGGCGCATGCTCCGTGCATATCAACGGCGAAGTGAAGCGCTCGTGCGCGATCCCGGTCGGAAGCGTGAAAGCCACCGACAAAATCGTCACGATCGAAGGCCTGTCGGCCACCAGCTCGCATCCCGTGCAGAAGGCGTGGGCAGAAATCGACGTTCCCCAGTGCGGCTATTGTCAGTCGGGTCAGATCATGGCTGCCGCGGCGCTGCTCAAGAAAAATCCGCAGCCGAGCGACAAGGACATCGACGAAGCGATGACCAATATCTGCCGCTGCGGCACTTATCAGCGCATCCGCGCAGCCGTGCATATGGCGGCAGGGATGACCAAGGCCGGGAGCTTCGTTGCCCCCGACAAAAGCACGTCCGAAGTCTAGGCGCGAAGGAATCCACCATGAAAAATCCGATCCGCGATAAAACGAATCTTTCGCGCCGCAAATTTATCGTCAGCTCAGCTGCCGCAAGCGGCGGACTGGCGCTTGGATTCCACCTGCCGTTGATCGCCGCGGCTGATTTGAAGAGTGCCGACGGCGCCGCCACCGAGGTCAATGCGTGGGTTGTCGTCAAACCCGACAATACCTGCGTGATTCGCGTCGCCCGCTCGGAAATGGGGCAGGGCACGATCACCGGCCTGGTCCAGCTCGTCGCCGAAGAGCTCGAGTGTGACTGGAAAAAAGTGAAAGCCGAGCAGATTACTCCCGGCCAGAACCTCGCGCGCAAACGCGTCTGGGGCGAGATGTCGACCGGCGGCAGCCGCGGCATCCGCACTTCGGAGGACTATGTGCGCCGGGGCGGCGCAGTCGCGCGTCTCATGCTCATGCAGGCGGCGGCCGATCAGTGGAGCGTGCCCATCGGCGAGCTCACAGTGGCCGATGGCGTCATTACGCACGCGGCATCTAAACGCTCGACGACATACGGCAAAGTCGCCGCGGCAGCGGCAAAGCTCACCCCGCCGGACGCGAAAAGCATCAAGCTCAAGAATCCGAAAGAGTGGAAAATCGCCGGCAAGCCGATGAAGCGGCTCGATACCGCCGACAAGCTCAACGGCAGCAAGATCTATGGAGTCGACGTCAAGCTGCCGGGGATGCTGAACGCAGCGATCAAGGCCAGCCCGGTGTTCGGCGGCACCCTCGTGAGCTATGACGAAGCCAAAGTAGCGGGCATGCCGGGCGTGAAGCGCGTCGTCAAAGTCAACGAATCGACAGTTGCGGTCGTCGCCGATACCTGGTGGCACGCGAAGACCGCGCTCGAAGCGCTGCCGGTGGTGTGGGATGAGGGGCCCGGCGCGACACGCTCGAGCGCGTGGATCGCGGACCATTTGAAGGAAGGTCTGACGGCATCCGGCGCGTACGCATTCCGCAATGAAGGCGACGCGTTGAAAGCGATCGCGGGCGCTGCGAAGAAAGTCGAGGCGGTTTACAGTACACCGTTCCTCGCGCACGCGACGATGGAACCCATGAACTGCACGTGCAAAATCTCGACGGCGGGCCGCGCCGAGGTGTGGGTGCCGACGCAGAACGGAGAGGCGTCGCTGGCGGCGTTGTCCGAGCAGTCGGGATTGCCGCTCGACCGCTGCGAAGTCTACAAGCAGGACTTGGGCGGAGGCTTCGGTCGGCGCGGCGGCAGCCAGGATTTCGTGCGCCAGGCGGTCAACATCGCGAAACAGTTTCCGGACGTTCCGATCAAGATGATCTGGAGCCGCGAAGAGGACATGGCGCACGACTTCTACCGGCCGATCTCGCAATGCAAGCTCGCAGCCGGACTCGATGAGAGCGGAAAACCCGTCGCGCTGCACGTGCGCATTTCCGGGCAATCGATCAATGCATTTGTAAATCCGGCGGCGATTCCCGAAGGCAACAAGGATGAACGTCAGCTTCAGGGATACTCGGAAAAACCCGGTGATGCGCAGCTCGGCTACACCTTCCCGAACCTGCTGATCGAGTACGCGATGCGCAACACGCACGTGCCGGTCGGTCCGTGGCGCGGCGTGAACACCAACCAGAACGCCGTCTACATGGAATGCTTCATCGAGGAAGTGGCGCGGGCAGCCGGCAAGGATGCTCTCGAATTCCGCCGCGCGCTCATGGGCAAACATCCGAAGCATCTCGCCGTACTCAACGCGGTGGCAGAGAAAGCCGATTACGGCAAGCCGCTGCCCGCCGGAGTGCATCGCGGTATCGCGCAGTTCATGGGATACGGCAGCTATTCGGCGGCTGTCGCCGAGGTCTCGGTGAGCGGCGAGGGTAAACTCAAGATTCATCGCATGGTGCTCGCGCTTGACTGCGGTCATGCGGTCAATCCCGATCAGATCGCGGCCCAGGTCGAAGGCTCGGTCGCCTATGGTCTCAGCGCTGCGCTATACGGTGAATGCACGGTTGAGAAAGGGCGCATCGTCGAGTCGAATTTCAATAACTATCCGATTCTTCGGCTCGCCGAGATGCCGAAGGTCGAAACGGTGATCGTTCCTTCATACGATTTCTGGGGCGGTGTCGGCGAGCCGACGATTTGCGTGGTGACCCCTGCCGTTCTCAACGCGATTCACGCGGCGACCGGAAAACCGGTGCGCAACCTGCCGCTGAAGAACGTGAAGCTCGTGTAGCACGTCAGTTCGGAGTTCGGAGCCAGCGGCGCTGGCGTTTCAGCGCCGCTGCTTTAAAAATTCCGCGTTCACGCAGTTGGCGAGCTTGCCGTCGCGCAGATAGTAGTACGCCGTCTCGATCGCTTTGCGCCGCAGGTCCACGAACGCATCCGGGCTAAAAAATCCCGCGTGCGGGTTCAGCAGCATCCGGCCGCGGATCCACGGCTCGTTCGCGCGCCACGCTGCGACCAGTGGATCGTTGAGCGTTGCGGGTTCGTTCGGCAACACGTCGAGT